>NZ_LATL02000015.1 GCF_000972705.2 Limnoraphis robusta CS-951
AAGACTTTCTGCACAAGTTATCAACCAGGATAATCATCGAAAACCAAGTGATTGTTCTGGAAGATTTGAATGTGTCGGGAATGGTCAAAAATCATAAGCTTTCCAAAGCAATTAGTGATTTAGGGTGGAGACAGTTTAGAACCCTTCTTGAAGGTAAAGCCGAAAAATATGGCCGAGAATTTCGAGTAATAAGTCGGTGGGAACCGACAACTCAAAAATGTTCGTGCTGCGGCTTTAAAGGTGGTAAATTAGACCTTTCTGTTCGTGAGTGGACTTGTTTAAATTGTGGAACAGTACATGATCGTGATGGAAATGCCGCCTCAAATATTTTACTCGCCGGAGGACTTTCGGAGAGCCTAAACGGACGCGGAGGCAGGCGTGAGACTTCGGTTATTGAAGCAGCAGCCCGTGAAACGTCAACCCACCTAGAGAATGCTGTTCAATTATCAATATTTGATATTTTGAAATAGTCTTCTGCTGGGAATCCCCGTTGTTTACGACGGGGAGGATGTCAATATTTCCTAAGTACAAACATCCCGGTGAACCGTGAGAAACAATATGAATGGTTTCGAGATGGGGATGGGTAAATAAATAGGCGGTTATTTGTTCAATACCGTCTTGATGAGCATCTAATATATGAACTTCTATTCCTGGCTTGACTCCTTGGGCGAGATATTGGGAGTTATCTACATTCGCATCAATAAAAACAAGGGTTTTTGAGGCGTTTTGAGCAGGAGAAGAAACTGAAAGAAAAGATTGAGGGCAAAGGGTTAGTTCGGACATTAGTAACACTCCAAGTTTAATGAATGAAAACGTTTGAAAACATTTTGGGAGGACTGACGAGGCGTCAAACTGGCTAGTCGCAAGTTACGAGGAGTATTTTAAAAAAAATAGCTCGTTGCTGTTATCCCAGATAAAAGCCAACAGACTGTATTAATTTAAGAAGTTAATCCTCACAAAACAATTTTTTTTGGTGGATTTATCGTGTTTGTTCTCTTTGTCTTATTCTACTCGAAGTCCCTCAGAAATAACCTCCGGGAAAATACGGAACTTAGTTGTTAAATTTTTGGTGAAGCTAAGGCAATTTCAAGGGAAATCTAAGTGTTTTCACAGAAACTTGAAGCGGAATTGTAATCAAAATTTTAGCGGTATCCGTAAAAATACGGAGATTGATTCTCTATCGTCTTAGACTGAAAGTATTCACTGTCTAAAATATCAACAAGTGTAACAATATATAGCGCTACGCGCTAGGGAACAGGGAACGGGGAACAGGGAACAGCAGACTATGAAAGGGTTTCAGAATCTAAAAATGTCCTAACCAATTTGCGTAGTGCTATAGCAGAAATCAGGAGACACCGAGACAGGAGACAGAATTGAAACCTTTATCATAAAAGGATTTGACAGAAAAACAGTGTCCTAATCAACTCTTTCTCTGCTATATTACTCAAATCAAAAAAAGTAAGGTAAGCATTGCCTACCTTACTTTTAACTTTCAATGATTAAACATTGCTTTATTCGTTTCCGTTTTTTGAGCAACTTGACTGAGGAATAGTTGAACTTATGATTGAACTAACTTCCAGAATTAATCCTTCGTTACGGTTGAATTAGAACCATAACTCGGTAACACTGTCCCCTCTTTTAAGGGGTCTAATTTCTCAATGGTGTTGACAGGTTGACGAGGTTGACTGATATTCTGAACCGCATCGGCGACATCTATTCCTGTTGTTTGACGCAACTGTTCTAAAAATCCTGCAATTTTTGTGGCTGTCGTTCCATTTTCACTGTTAATAACGGTAACATTATCGACTTCAATTTCAGGAATCGTAGAAACCAGAGTTTGTAGTAATCCTTCTAATTTCTGATACAGGAAAATCTCCCGTGCATTTGCCCCGGCTGCTTTCCAAGATTCTGCTAATCGTTGAGTTCCTTCGGCTCGGGCTTTTCCTTCTTCTATAATTCTGGCTGCATCCCCTTTGGCACGGGCAATTTCGCGTTTACATTCGGCTTCAGCAGGTGCGACAATATCAGCTTGTAACTTCTGTTCAACTTGAATAATTCTTGCTCTTTGAACGGGAAGTTCGGCTTGAGTTCGTGCGACTTCTGAAGCAATTTCTGACTCAGATTCTGCAATTACAGCTTCTCGTTTGGTAATTGCATCTTTGACCCGACGTTCGGCTTCTGCTCGAGCGACTTCTATTTCAGTTTCTAACTGTTTGAGTGAGGTATTTTTCTTGTTTTCTGCATTACGAATAACGGCAGTGGCTCGGGCTTGGGCTTCTGCCATACGAGCATCTCGCAGAAGTTCAGCTTGTTGTTGACGGCCAATCGAATCGAGATAACCCACTTCATCAGAAATATTTTGAATTTGTAGGGTATCTAACACCAATCCTAACCGTTCTAAATCATCTTCGGCTTCTTCTAATAAACTCTTGGCAAAGGCTAACTTATCGCCGTTAACTTGTTCGGGCGTTAAACTGGCTAATACCCCTCGTAAATTCCCTTCTAAGGTTTCTTTTGCCATTTGTTCGATTTCTTTACGGGTTTTGCCGAGTAAACGTTCTATGGCGTTGTGAATAGTGGGTTCTTCCCCGGCAATTTTAATGTTGGCAACACTTTCAACGGTGAGCGGAATTCCCCCTTTTGAATAAGCGTTAGCAACTTTTAACTCAATAATCATGTTGGTTAAATCCATGCGAAAAGCTTGTTCAAGTAAGGGAACTCGAATGCTACTTCCACCTTTGACTAAACGATATCCGACTTCTCGTTGCTCATCAACGCGCCGACGTCCGCCTGCAAAAATCAGAACTTCACTGGGTTGACAAACATAGTAAAGGTTGCGAATAATAAACGCACCTGCACCTGTTCCTAACCCTAATGTTGCGAGTAATGCAATGATAATTTCCATGATGTTGAATAAAAGGTGTATTGACTGTAAAAATCCCTACTTTTTCAGGGTAAATTCTTTGAGTTGATGTCCGTTGGTTTCAGCGCGAGTTGCGGCAACTTTCACGCCTAAGATTTGATCAACACTCTGGAGGAACTGACAGAAGATTTCGGGGTAAGCTTTGACCAAACTGGCGATTGATTTCCCATCACCATTATCAATAACGCTGACATTTCGCAGTTCAACCCGGCTGGGAACTTTCGCGGCTTCTTTGAGGATCATTTCAATTTGCTGCAAGTAGAACAATTCGGAGGCATCTTGATCCATGTCGTGCCATACTTTTGAGAGCAAATCATTAACGAGCGCTTCGGCTTGAGCATTTTCTATAAGGGGTGCGGCTTCTCCTTTGGCTCGAAGTTGCTTGGCTTGGCGTTCAGCTTCGGCAGGTAATACGGTGTCGGCTTCTAGGCGTAAACGTTCTAATTCAGCGCGAACAGTTTGCAGAAGTTCTTCAGCACGGGCGCGGGCTTCTTTGGCTGCGGCGATGGTGCGTTCTTCTTCAGAACGGGCTTGTTGTTCGAGTTCGGCTTTGATTTTCCGCAGTTCGTTGTCTTTTTGCTGAACAAGACTCAGGGCTTGGGTTTTGGCGACTTCGGCTTGTCGTTTGCAGTCGGCTTCGATTTGTTCGGCTTCAGCGAGGGCGTTGGACTCGGCAATTTCGGCGTCTCGCATAATTAAAGCAATTTGTCGCCGTCCAATGGATTTGAGATAATCGACGTCATCGGAAACGCTTTGTATTTTGAGCGTATCAAGCTGTAAGCCCAATTTGACGAGATCGCGAGAAACGTCTTCGGCGATGCGTTCAGCGAAGCGCAGGCGGTCTTCGTTGAGTTGTTCGGGGGTGAGGGTACTCACGACGCCGCGTAGGTTGCCTTCTAGAGTTTCACGGGCGACTCGGGAGATTTCGGAGCGATCGCGATCGAGAAAACGCTCAATGGCATTGCCGACAATTGCCGGATCGCCGGAAATTTTCACGTTAGCAATGGCTTGAATATGTAGGGGAGTGCCGCCTTTTGAGTAGGCGTTGGTGACTTCGACGGGAACGGGCATGGTTCGCAGATCCATCGTTTTCACCGTTTCCAAAATGGGAATACAGATGGTACGTCCGCCAAAAATCACCCGATAACCGACTTCGCCATCTTTACTGCGCTGTTTGCGGCCGGAGAGGATTAAGATTTCGTTAGGTTTACAAATTTGTAGAAAGGTATTGAGAAACCAAACCAGGACAATGCTACCAAAAATGGTGAGGGCGATGGGTAAAGCGGTGGTGATTTGTGCGGGTAATTCACTGCGGTTCGTCGGGATAGATTCCACAGGTTGAACTTGCGCGACTTCCACTAAGATCGCGTCTTTTTCAGCATTGACAAATTTATTGTTCATTTTGTTTAGGTTGAATAGATACAAGGTTGAGTTCCGGTTTGTTTATTTCCGAGGGAATTCGGGATTGAGTTAGTTTTTGTTTTCATTTCTAACTCGGGTGCTTTGGATAAATTTATGAAATGAAGGCTTAGATATTGTCCATTGTACTTTGGGTTTTATTCCGATAGATTAAGTGGCTTGTTTTGATGTTTCAACTCTCTCGATGCAACTGCCATCCGTTCATGGGATTTTACGAGGGTTTTTTGAGTCCATCGATTAATCTGAAGATTGTTTAAAGGCGGCTTCACTAACCACCCACACTTTGTTTTTTTCTACTCCCACCACAAATGCTTGATCTCCTTTAGAAAACTCTTGTAAGTCTTCTGTCATTGCCATCATATCGAGGGTTGTTCCTTTAATATTTAACCGCACTTTGCCTCTGCTATTCTGATTGAATGGGATTTCTACTATAGTTGGTAAACCCAATAGATCATCGGCACGTACCATACTGTCAGCTTGTTGTCTTTGCAGAAGTCGTAACGCCCAAACCATAGCGGTACCACTAACAACGCCTACCGCAATCGATATCCACAAGGTCAACTGAGGGGACATCACGGGGTTTAGGAGGGAGAGGATAACTCCTGTTAAACCGAAAAAACATCCGCCAAATGTCCAAAACCGCAAGCTAAAAAAGGGTAATCCCAATCCTCGGCGACGCCGCCTGTTCTTCCGACTGATATACTTATCCTCTTCTGTTTTAGCTGATTTATCCAGAAATTGTATGTCTGGATCAAAGTCCTGATCAAAATCAACACCGTCTAGTCCGGCGAAAGCAGCTAATGCAACGAAAGCGCCGCCCACAACTAAACAGAATAGGTAAAGATTAAACATACGCGCCCCTAATCACGGGATACTGGATAATTGCTTCAGTCAGTCTATTTCTATTTTCGCAAATTCGTTTCCGGATTCAGCAAACTTTTGTAACAAATTTTGATAAATTATCAATCCAGTCTAGAGTTCAGTTTATCAACTGTTTAAAATTATGCCTGATCCTCCTGCGCCTATGCCCTGAAAGGTTATGCCCTTCAGACCCTACAATGGGTTGATCTGGCGAAAGTTCCTCCTGGTGATTCCTTCGCAGTTCAATATTATTTCTCCTTGGCATCAAACGCTCGGCGGTATTTATATCTCGACTTATGAATCTGGTTCTATTCTACAATACAATGAGTTAATTGTCTTTTCAGGTTGGGTCAGTTATTCGGGTCAATGGGGCCGATGGATTTTTCACTTTTATGTTGATGATCAAGATTCGGTAATCCCTAAATTTAGTTGTAGATGAACCTCAAACTTTAGAGTGAGTTTAACCAGAATTAACCCAGCAAATTTTCTTCAAAATCAGTAGGCGGATGAGCGAGGGTATAGGTTTGAGTTTCCTTGGCGATGCGGGTGCGAATATGAGCGGGAGTTTGCAAAATTCCCAACAGTGTTATTCCGTCTAACATTCGGAAATCTTGCGTGGTTTTTTTGGCTAACAAACGATCAATTTCTTCGGGGTTGGGTTGAGAGTTAATCGGGTTTTCAGAGGCTAAAATAAACCCCCAAGCTTCACCAAAACTCGGAACATTACTGCTATAAGAATGAATACTGGAAAACACTTCGTTTAACGTTCTGGCGAGACGTACATGAAACTTCATTCTCAACACACAAGCTGATCCCGCTTGTACGCCTAAAACGCCTCCAGGGGTTAACAAAGAACGCAGTTTTTGATAATATTCTTGAGTGAATAATCGAAAAGATGGTCCCGATTCGACAGGTTCAGACAGATCAGATATAATCACATCCCAAGGCTGTTCTATTTTATTCAAATATTCAAACGCATCTCCGATAATTAATTCTACCCGAGGATCATCAAAAGTATTCGCATTCATTTCGGGTAAATATTGACGACAAGCTTCAACAACTTCTCCATCAATATCAATCATCATTACTTTTTCAACCGTTTTCCAGCGCAAAACTTCTCGCAATGTCGCGCCTTCTCCCCCACCCAAAATCAAAACAGTTCGAGGTTCACCGTGATAAATCATAGCAGGATGAACCAGAGGTTCGTGATAGAGAAATTCATCGCCTGTTGTTGACTGTAATTTCCCATCCAAAACTAAGGCTTTACCATAGGTATTGGTTTCGACAACATACATTTGTTGGTAGGGAGTCTGTTTGTAGGTGAGAATACGAGTGATCCCATGAGCGTAGAGATCCCAAGGTGTGAGATAATCACTTAACCAAAGATCGGCGTTAATTGGACTACCAGCCATGAAACTCCTTATTTGAATTGATGAGTTCACCCCTTATTTTTTATCATACAAACAGCACAAAAGGACAGAAATATTTTTCCGTCCCTAATATTATAATTCGAGTCTAAGCAAGATTTCGGAAGATTTTATTCACCTGACCAGCTTACCCAATCTCGCGAAACACCCATATTACACATCGCTTGGTTCAATTCCGCTTCGTTAATATTAGCTCCGGTTAAATCTGCGCCACTGAGTTCTACATCGGTTAAAATCGCCCCAATTAAGTCAGCATTGGTTAAATTAGCGCTGCGAAGATCAGCACGAGTTAGGTTAGCTCGTCCCATATTTGCTTCAATTAAACTGGCTCCAATTAAGTTAACTTGGCTAAGATTTGCACTGCGTAAATCCGCTTGATTCAAATCAGTATCGGTTAAATTCGCTTGACTTAAATCGGTTCCGCTTAAATTCGCACCACTGAGATCAGCACCACTGAGATCAGCTCGACTTAAATTCAGTTGACTGAGATCAACTCCACTTAAATTAACACCATGTAAACAAATGCCTGGAAAGTTTTTCTCCCCTGCATCGATCCAGCTTAAGAATTGACTAGCATCCATTTGTTAAACCTCCAAATTGGTTGAGATCATCTCTCTAATCTGTTCTCGAACTCGTAATCCCATCGAGCATTTTTTGAGGTTGAATAAAAAATTAAATCTGCTTGAGTCAAAATTGGGTTTGAAAGTTCAATCTGTCAAAATGCTGACTGGATGTTGTTTGAAACCTTGATTGGGTTGTTGAAACGGGCTAAAAGATACCAATCAAGATTACAAAGGTGAATGCACACAACAACAGGATCAAAGCCATTAAAAAGCCGATAACAGTATTGTCGTGTTCTGTCGTGTGGGTTTGATGAGCCATTGTTCAAATGCTCCTCAATCAATATTGTACTTGATATTCTGTTAGCGTAGAAAATTATTTTGTCAGGTTCGGTTTTCTTTAGATTAAATTAACTTTTCCGAGATTAAACTTTATATTATCCTGGTTTTTAAGTATAGATACTTAGAGTATTGGGAGAAATACTTCACTAAAATTTACAGAAAATATAGAGTGAAAAATTGTTATAAATTTAGAGACGTTTGTTATGAGCTAAGGAACTTTAGCTTTTTCTTCTTGCAGTTTTTTTACTAATAAATGAACTTTGGTAGAAGGATTAGCATGAACTTGATCTATTTCTTGCTGTTCTTTTTCTAAGCGTTCAGCGTTTTTAATGGCTTGTTCAAGTTTATCCTTTAGTAAATTGTAGTATCTTAGAGATTTATCATAATTTGTTGTTTTATTAACTGAGCTTGCATTGACTAACTCTCTTTGAAGTTGAGTTTCCACCTCTGAACAATTTTGAAATGAACGACTTGTATATTGGAAATGTAAGAGCAGCCAGATTTCAAAACAGGGAATAGAGGTTATAGACTCTTCAAAACCATAATCTTGTGCTTTTTTAATTGCTTGTTTATACTTTTCTAGTTTATTGTCATAGTCAAATATACAAAAAACTTCATCGGGTTTTGATGTCATTTGATTTCGATAAGAATTGGCTTTCTCTACAACTTGACAAGGATCGCCACCCGAACCAGAATATACTTTAATTTCCGTCGTTGGTAGTCTAAGTTCTGCTTTAAGATCGTTAAAATAATTGTATTCTGTCTCCTGTCCTTCTACAACAATCAAAATAAGTTTTCTAGGTGTTCGTTGTCCACGAGTTCTCTTTAATTTATCTGTAGATTTCCCCCGTCGTGACATAACTAAAAATTTAAGCCTCCGATGAATGGAATGGCTCCATATCGACCTAATAAATAACCTGTTTGTAGAGATTCATCTTCTTGGGGTTGAAACTCAAGCAGAGAATATAATCGAGTGATGCTCATCTTTTCTTTTTCAACAAACCAAACTTGATCTTGTCTAAATAAGTCATCACATAAAAATGTTGTATCGTGAGTGGTAAAGATCAGTTGAGCGTTATTTTTATTAATAAGCGGATCATTAAACATTTTCACCAGAAATCTTGATAATATTGGATGTAAACTGCTCTCCATTTCATCAATAACCAGTACCCGTCCCTTTTCTAAGATGGTGAACCACAATCCTATCAACTCAAAGAAACGTTGTGTTCCTTTTGATTCATGTTCCACCATGTAGAATTCTCTTTCTTCATCAGAATCAATCATCTTATGGCTTGTTATAATGTCTAATTGCACATGGCTATTCCGCTTGTTTAGTAATTCATCTCGATCAGTTTCACTAATACTAGATCGTGGAATCATCATAATAGAACCTTTTTCTCCTGGTAATATAAACTTTTCATCTACTCTAAAGCCTGAAATTCCAAGATCTGCTTTTTGTAAAAAATTGACAATTTCCTTGCGAAAAACATGATCTTCTAAGCTTCTTGCTGCTGTATATCCCCCACCGGTAAAGCTTGGACTGAAAATATTAAACTGATCTTCATTAAAGTTATCTCCAAACCAATTATATATTTTCTCTAACTGAGGATGACTATTTTGAGCCGCATGAGATAAGAATAAAGAATTACGACGAACTAAATTTTTAATGAGTCTGTTTTCTTCTGATAAATCTAGATTTTCTCCAAAATACCAGTTATACTGTTTATAGTCTGGTTTTAATTCCTGATTATCTGGATTAAAAATTCGCTCATACAAATTTTGTTGTTCATTGTCAAAATAAGCGATTAACCATTCTTCGTAAACTCTTTCTTGGTCTAGGGAAACTCCAAACTCATAACGAACTTCTTCGTAGATAAAGATTAACTCAAATAAAGTCGGTTTTTTACTATATTCTGAATCTAATCTAAACGGTTCTACGGGTAGTTTATCTCGACTTCCTCGCATTCCTGTAGCTGAGTTACGAACTATATTTTTCAGCGTATACATAGCTCTAACTAAATTACTCTTTCCGGCTGCATTTGGCCCGTAGATAACAGCACTTTTGAGCAAACGAATCTCATCAGTTCCCGGAACAGCAAACGTATTTTCTGGTAGCGTTTCTATATCCTCGGATGCTACCAGACTGAACGTTATTTTCTCTCGAATTGAACGATAATTTTCTACACTAAATTCAATTAACATAGTCGTTAAAAAGCTGTAAGATAAACCAGATAGATGTTTATTTAGATTTCGAGAGATTAATTAAGGAGATTTTGATTAAAGTAAAAGTTATCTAATGCTTTCAGGTTATAAGTCCACAGGCATTTAACTCAAATTTCATATGAATTACAAATTATTATAGCAAAAGATCACAAAAAATTATCTTTAAACTTTAATTAAAACAAAACCTCTACCGAAGGGACAAGATAGAGGTTTAACAAAAATATTAGCCTAGAAGAATTAGCAAGAGCAGGTTTCCGGGCAAAATTCCACTGTTACATGAAGTTCATAACTGTTACTTGGTTGTTGATTAGCATCAAATGGAATACGAGCGTACTCAGCAGTCACTATAATTCGCCCGGTTTGCCACTGTTCACCCTCTTTTAAGACCTTACATACTTTACCTTGTCCGCTTGGAGAATATTTACTGTCATATTTCCAGGTTGCAGAATTTGAGTCAAGTGTTATTCCAACTTCAGGAATGGAACTAGCAGGAATTTTGATAGCTTGATGGCGTTGTTTTACAGCCTCTTTAAACCGACCTAGTGTTATTGTTCTAGGTGTACCCGCAGGTACGAAAAATTCCAATACGTCACCGTCATTAGTTAGAGATATAAATTCAGATTCGTGTGTCATTTTAGCTTCTTAGTTGTTTGATGTACTAGATGGATACATAGAGGTTTCATAGACTAGAGGATAAATATATAAAAACACCCTGATTATGTAACCTTGTTAATCATCTATCACCAACTACTCTATCGGTTCACTCGATTTCGGAAAACTTGGTAAAATTTTTTGAGAATCAGAAAATATACTGAATCTTCTTGACTAACCTGTTAGTATTCGAGAGGTTCTAAGTAGAAATAAGTAGCTCAAACTTTATACAGTTTGCTTTAACTAAATCCAACCCGATCAACGCCTATCTAGTTTACTAGATAACATATTAATTGCTTTGGCTATCCTCTCTAATATTTTTATATCCGTATTTTCCGGCATACCAATGTAATAAATAAAAGGGGGATTATC
>NZ_LATL02000016.1 GCF_000972705.2 Limnoraphis robusta CS-951
GGTTCATCCGGGATCTTGATGACCACTCCGAGATTGAATTAAACCCGCCCCACCCCCATCAGAAAATTAATCAACCGGATATATCAAATGACAAGTTGCTCGTTTGTGGGACACCATTGCTGTAGTTGGAGGATTACCAGAACGCAGAACAGATTCTATTTTGTTTTTGTAGTGTCGTTAATCTTCTGATAAAGATAATCGAGCAATTCTCTAACTGTCAAACCAATTTTTTCTGCTTCATAGTCTGATATCTCAATTTCAAATTCCTCTCCTATAGCCATAAAAAGCTCGAGGATCTGTAATCCCCATGTATCATCTAAAGCCAAATCGTCTACAAGATGGCTGTCTAAATTTACATCTTCTTCATCGACTCCTGATTCTTCAGCCAATACCCTTCGTAGTTGGAGAAAAATTTCGGCTTTATTTTTATTCCCATCAAATTGTTTGAGAAACTCCGCTTGTTCGCGCAACTCGGCTTCACGTTTAGCTTCTTCTGCCGCTTTTCGTTCAGCTTGTTCACGCAACTCGGCTTCACGTTTGGCCTGTTCTGCCGCTTTTCGTTCGGCTAAACGTTTGGCTTCTTCTGCTTTTCGTTCGGCTTGTTCACGCAACTCGGCTTCACGTTTGGCCTGTTCTGCCGCTTTTCGTTCGGCTAAACGTTTGGCCTGTTCTGCCGCTTTTCGTTCGGCTTCAAGCTGAACTTTATGCCTCATCTTTTCAAGGCGAGAAATAACGATATCCCTGACTCTAGTAAAATCGGCTTGAAAACCGCTCTGTTGATAGATTTTGGTTGCCACGTCCCAAACAATTTTATCAACATTAGATTCCATGAATCTTAGATTTTCATCCGTTGGAGTGGCGATTTTATCCAAACAAAGATTAGCCGCCATATCCAGTATCTTTAATTGATATTCCTTTTCGGATTCATTCATGATCGGATAGGAACTCCAAAAATGAGGGCAGCCAACAGAATATTAATTTTAAGAGCGACTAACAACTAACGGGATTTACCCCCTTCCCTTTCCTCGTAGGAGAGGGTTAGGGAGAGGTGGAGAGGGCGTTGCGGTGAGGTAGGGAAGGGGGTTGGGGGGTTAGGTTCTACAATTTCTGGTTGAGAATGAAAACACCCTACTTAAAAAGGGGGGATAAACCCGTCTCGACCCCCACCCACTGCGATCAGAGCGATCGCACGGGTTGACATCATTTTCTATAGCCATAGGAAGTTGTAGCATATCCATCTTCATCCAAATCGTTTGAAATATCTTTGAGAAAAATTTCGTCTTTCAACTCGACTGAGCCTGTGGCCTGTTCTGCCACTTCTCGTTCGGCTTGTTCGCGAACTCGGCTAAACGTTGGGCTTCTGCCACTTTTTGTTCGGCTTGTTCGCGCAACTTAGCTAAACTTTTGGCTTCTGCTGCTTTTCGTTCGGTTTGTTCGCGCAACTTGGCTAAACGTTTGGCTTCTGGCACCACTGTTTTTGTAGTGTCGTTAATCTTCGGATAAATATAATCGAGCAATTCTCTAACTATGCAAGAATTGTAGCCATAAAGACCAATTTTTTCTGCTTCATCGTCTGGTATCTCAATTTCAAATTCCTGTTCTATAGCCACAGAAAGGAGTAGCATATCCGCCCAATCTGCACCCAAATAGTGTTTAATATCGCTGTCTAAATTTACCTTTTCTTCATCGAGTCTTAATTCTTTGACCAATACCCATCGCAGTTTGAGAAAAATTTCGGCTTTATTTTTATTCCCATCAAATTGTTCTATAAAGTCGGCTTGTTCTAGAAACTCGGCTAAACGTTTGGCTTCTGCTGCTTCTCGTTCGGCTTGTTCGCGCAACTCGGCTAAACGTTGGGCTTCTGCTGCTTCTCGTTCGCCTTGTTCGCGCAACTCGGCTTCACGTTTAGCCTGTTCTACCGCTTTTCGTTCCCCTTTAAGCTGAATTTGATGCCTGATCTTTTCAAGGCGAGAAATAATGATATCCCTGACCCTTGCAAAATCGGCTTTAAAACCGCTCTGTTGATAGATTTGGGTACCCACGTCCCAAACAATTTTATCAACGTTAGATTCGATAAATCTTAGATTTTCATCCGTTGGAGTGGCGATTTTATCCAGACAAAGATTAGCTGCCATATCCAGTATCTTTAATTGATATTCGTTTTCTAATTCATTCATAATCGGATAGGAACCTCAAAAAGGAGGGCGGCGAACAGAATTTGAATTTGTTGAGCGATCGCCTCAAAAATAACCGATGATAGACCTTTCTGAATGGCGGAGTTTTCCACTAAAAACTAACCACTTCCCTTTCCTAACCCCCCTTTTTAAAGCAGCAGGGGGGATAAACAAATTGGGATTAAATCATCGGCGTTTCAACGACTTCGTGATGGTGTCCGTGACAGTGACCTTGACCTCGGTGACGTTTCCCTTGTCTGCATCCTACCGTTGACGTTAACACCACCTGCTGAAGTTCTGCCAAGAGTTGATGCACTTTTTTCCATTCTACCGCATCCGGGGAAGCCGCATCACATTGTTCTTGCCAACGATTGATGACGTCTTGTAGGTCGTTTTCTGGGAAATTCCCCACCAACTCTCCATTATCCAACTGTCGCGTAATTTCGAGTAACTGGTCTTTTAGCGCCATCGGCACCCGAATGGTTTGCGTCGCCCCATGTCTCCAAGCCCCCCGACGTCCGGCGCCCTGACGACATCCTCCTCTTCCGTGCATATTGGTTAAACTCCTAACGTTTGATAGATTCATCTTAGCCTATTTTTTGATTATGTGACAATATCTAAAATAGCACTATAGAGGAAAATATAGATTTTGTGACATAACCATAGACTTTGAACAATGTTGTAGCGCTTTAGGGCAAATTCCGATAGCCCCACAACAACTTAGTGGAGGTTATTCTCAATAAAATCAACGGTCTTAAAAGTTTAACAAAGTTTTCCTTAAGCTGTGACTGATTTATTCCTTGAATTTTGCTTAAAAAAGCCCTGTTTAAACAATTGCATATTATTCTCAATAGGAAATTTTAGATATTTTAAAACTTTCCTAAATTCCTTGCTACAAAAGGCTTAGGAGACAACACATAGACGTTTTAAATAAATTTTTGTAAAATAAAAACGATTAGACTTGTCATCAGAACAATAAAGCATTAAGCTAGAATTATAACCAGACTTAACCTCTGCTTAAACTTAGTAAAACAGCTTTGAGGAAGTTGGGTTTAGCATCTACTTTAGATTCCCCAAGGAGGTGGAAAATGACCAATAGGACCCTGCAACCTTTTCATCCATCAATTGAAGTGGTTCATGCAACGTCAGGGCGTGTGCGAATTAAAGTCCGGGGTCACTTAGAAACCGTCGCCCAACAGTTGCGACAAATTGAGGGAATTTACAGCGTTATTTTGCATCCTCAGACAAACAATTTAGTCTTGAAATTTGACACTCAAAAGCTGTCCCTGTATGAACTTTTAGCCCAATTAACCGCTTCTCCTTGTGAGTTAGAAAATAATAGCATTTCTTCTGCGGAAACCGTGATATTCACCCCAACACCTCAACCCTCAACAGAAATCATTGAAACGTTAATTCGGATGAGTGCAGCGATGCTATTAAACCGTCATTTAGGGATTAGCGGTTGGGTGTCGCTTCCCGTTTCCTATGCAACCAGTCAAGTCACGGCTAAAGTGATTAATGGAGTTAAACCCCAACTCAAAAATATTACACAGTTCACCTCTAATTCTCAGCCAACAGAAGAAAAAAATATAGAAATTACCGTGATTCATTCTACACCCGGACGAATCAGATTGCGAGTTCCACAAGTGAAAAAAGATTCGCGCTACGCCAAACGCTTAGAAAGATTTGCCGAACAAATTTCGGGTATTAAAGACATTAATATCAATCTCACAACCGCTTCTGTGAGTATCATTCATCAGTTTAAAAATAATGCTATACTAGAATCAGAGTTAAACCGTTTGTTTGAAAAAGTCGCAGAAACACAACCGAGTTTTTCTGAGATTTTAACCCCGTCTGTCCCAACAATTTCTGAAGTCAAAGTCGCCCCAGTTGTTGAGGAAGCTAAACCCGAAGTCAAAGTTGAGAAACTTGTACAGAGAGTTACTGAAAAAACCGTCAATTCTACGCCGAAAGTTCCTGAAAAAACGAGTATATTTTCAGGATTTAAGTCCTCTATGCTGACGATGTTTTTAAACTTCATGGCAGGTCGTCCCATGCCTCAAACCGTCAGTTAGTCAAAAAAGTTTTCAATCCCTTTGAATAAAGCGAGGAAATCAGTCATGGCACATCTTCATCTATTAAGAACCTTCAAACAAACTTCACTGACAACAGCAGCATTTGGAGTCGGGGCGTTAGTCTTAGTTCCCCTCTTACTTCCAGTTGCCAAAACGGTTGCAAAAGCGAGTATTAAAAGCGGCGTTAAACTCTATCAGAACGGACAAAAAACCTTAGCCGAAGTGGGAGAACTTTGGCAAGATACAGTCGCCGAAGCTGAAGCCGAAATTGCGGCTCAAAATCCTGGAAAACAAACCATCAATATTGAAGTTTCTGGGAATTAATCATTGTATTTGGTAGGAGTTCCCCCTCTTATGTCCTGAGAGGGGAGAAATTCAACATTAACATCGAGACGTGAGAACGGTTATAATAAAAGCTCATGTGATTAGCTGTAATAACTCTCACTCCTAAAGCTCTATGGTTTCAACTGTTCCCATCCGCAATAGCGTTAACCTCTCTCAACTGCGATTAGAGATTCGCAATCTGCAACCCCAATTAGTCGAATGGCGGCGCCGTCTTCATCAACGTCCTGAACTTGGGTTTAAAGAACAGTTAACCGCAGAATTTATTTCTGAAAAATTAAAAAGTTGGGGAATCGAACATCAAACTGAAATTGCCAAAACCGGAATCGTCGCAACAATAAATAGTGGTCAACCGGGGCCTGTTTTAGCGATTCGGGCGGATATAGATGCCTTACCTATTCAAGAACAAAATCAAGTGTCTTATAAGTCCCAACATGATGGAATCATGCACGCTTGCGGACATGACGGACACACGGCAATTGCATTAGGAACAGCTTATTATTTAGCCCATCATCGCCAAGACTTCAAAGGAATTGTTAAAATCATCTTTCAACCCGCAGAAGAAGGCCCCGGCGGCGCTAAACCGATGGTTGAAGCAGGAGTGTTAAAAAATCCTGATGTTGATGGGATTATTGGGTTGCATTTATGGAATAATTTACCATTAGGAACAGTCGGAGTGAGAAGTGGTGCATTAATGGCAGCCGTAGAACTGTTTGAATGCACCATTCAAGGCAAGGGCGGACATGGTGCCATGCCCCATCAAACGGTGGATTCAATTGTTGTTGCTTCCCAAATTGTCAACGCTTTACAAACCATTGTAGGTCGCAATGTTGACCCGTTAGATGCCGCAGTCGTAACAGTCGGTTCATTTCATGCCGGACACGCGAATAACGTGATAGCAGACTCGGCAAAAATGACCGGAACCGTGCGATATTTTAACCCCAAATATGCGGGATTTTTTGGCAAACGCATCGAAGATATTATCGCTGGAATTTGTCAGGGTCAAGGGGCGAGTTATCACTTAAATTATTACTCCTTTTATCCGCCTGTAATTAATGATAGTCAGATGGCAGATTTAGTCAAAAGTGTAGCAGAAACCGTTATCGAAACCCCACTCGGAATTGTTCCCGACTGTCAAACAATGGGCGGGGAAGATATGGCATTTTTCCTGCAAGAAGTTCCCGGTTGCTATTTCTTTTTAGGTTCAGCAAACCCTGAGAAAGATTTAGCCTACCCTCATCATCATCCTCGGTTTGATTTCGATGAAACAGCATTAGGAATGGGCGTCGAAATATTTGTCCGTTGTGTCGAAAAATTTTGTTATTAGAAATGACTAAACCATGAAAAAAATCGTAATAGGATTAATTCGGGGATACAAGATGTTTATCTCACCCTTGTTACCCCCCTCTTGTCGATATCACCCCACTTGTTCAGTCTATGCGATGCAGGCTGTTGAACGATTTGGGGTGATGCAAGGCGGTTGGTTAGCCATTCGACGAATTTTGCGTTGTCATCCGTTTCACCCCGGCGGGTATGACCCCGTTCCGCCAAAAAATAAGAAGTAAAACACAAACTCCTAGACACAGAAAATACCACAAGCAACTCTTTGTGTCTTTGTTTCTTCGTGGTCAATTTATCCATTTTTCCTTAACTTTCAATCACTTCTAAAACGCTTTTAGGAGATAACTTATCTTTAAACCAAACAATCCGAGCGGGAATATTATTCAGTTTAACTCCCGCTTTTTCTAGGTTTAAACGTTCGGAAATCGCTAAGACTAAATTATCACAGTCAGAATGACGAACTTGATAAAATTTCTTTTGTAAATATTCAGGACGCCAATACCCGACAATTTCTAATAAAAAGACCCGTCCATCGGGATGAACTAAACGAAAATCAGGAATCATTACACTTCCAGGAAGGGGAATTAGATCAACTTCTCGTTCAAGTTTCCAGTCGGTTTTGAGTGATTTCCAACGAGTTGCAAAAGACTCTTCTAACAGACTATCATAGGGCTTTCCAGGTGGATAATGACTGACTAAATCACAATCAGAATTCAGGCTAAAATAACCTGTACGCAAGACTCGACTATAAGGATCACGCTGTTGTAAAGTCGCTTTGAGACTCCATCGAGTCACATGAAGTAAAGCAGGAATCATTTTAGCTAAGGCTAAACCATAACGGGTACTGGGTTTAAATAAACTGGTTGGCCCGTCTAAAGTGAGCGTAAAACCATGTTCTGCATCTCCTTCAATATAAGTCATAACTTGAAATAATTTTAGATAGCGAAATAAGAGTTTATATTCGCCGGGATCATTTCGATAAGCGTTAATTTGAATGTCACTCGCTCGATAAAAAATTCCCTGAACTTGAGATAAATTATAGCGATGTAACAAGGCTTCTGGAGTCGGAGTATCAAACTGAGTTAGAATTTTATTTTCTTGTAAATCGGCATATAAACCCGCTCTAATTTCATCTAAAACCACTTCTCGTTTGAGTGTTTGAGATAAAGTTAAAGCCAGTTTTTCTAGGGTTTTTTCTGTATTTTCAGGACTAGGGATGGTTTTAGCGGCTAAGGTAAAAACCTGTTCTCGCAACTCAACAGGTTCGAGTGGACTGATAATTTCAAACGTACAAAAACCACTTTTCAGTAAATGAGCAAGTCCTCGTTTTATGCGATAATTTGGGCTATCTCCTTCAAATTCACTGAGACGTTGGTTGAGTTCTCCCTGTGTGGAATTTACGGAGTCTTGAAAACAGGAAATTACCTGATTTGCAACATCTAAATTTTGGGAGTCTATTTTGAGATGCAGGGGAATTAGGGTTTCTCCTAGTTGGCGATAACTTAATAAATCACTGGGTAACATTGGCTTGAAAACTATTGTAAATTAATTTCGCTAGCGCAAGTGTCTGGCTTGCTAGACATAAATTTTAGATGAACGGTTAAACGAACCCCAATCGTTTTAAATAAACCCCCTGTATATAAAATAAATGTAAATCTTTGGTAAAAGTGACGCTTTCTCTTTTACTTCTTAATACCTGCTTAACCTATACCCTATAAGTTTTACAGAAGATAATGCTCAAAAAATAATACCTTGACATCTTGATATTGCATTAAGTAATAATTTATGGTATGAAACAATCAACACCAAGCAAAATTATTGATGTGATTTTAGAATCTTATGCTTGACTTCACAGTAGTAATCTGCACTTATAACGGAGAACATCGTTTACCTCAAGTTCTAGATCGTCTGCTTGCTCAAGAAACAACCCAACCTCTCGTTTGGGAAATTCTAGTTATTGATAATAATAGCACAGATCATACTGAAAAAGTGGTTCGCAAGTATCAATCAGAATCTTCCCAAAATTCTCCTAAAATTCGATACTGCTTTGAACGGCAACAAGGGATTACATTTGCTCGACGTCTAGCGATTAAGGAAGCACAAAGCCCTTTAATTGGCTTTCTAGATGATGATAACTTACCTCGTAATGATTGGGTTGACTCGGCTTCTTCGTTTGCTCAATTGCATCCTAAAGCGGGAGCCTATGGCAGTCAAATCCAAGCGTTATATGAGGCGAACCCCCCGCAAAACTTTCATCGAATTGCTTGCTTTTTAGCGATTATTAATCGGGGAGAAGAAGCCTTTCGTTATGACTTATTAGAACGTTGGTTATTTCCGCCCGGTGCGGGTTTAGTGATTCGTAAACAAGTTTGGTTAGACTGCGTACCCGAAAAACCTTTTTTCACCGGAGTATCAGCACAGTCTTTACAAAATAAAGGCGAAGATATTGAAATTTTGTCTTATTTTAGAAAAAAAAGTTGGGAAATTTGGCACAATCCCCAGATGAAAGTAGATCATTATATTCCTAATAATCGTTTACAAAAATCTTATCTCGTCAAACTTTTACGGGGAATTGGTTTGAGTCGCTATTACACTCGAATGCTGCAACTTCCAGCTTGGAAAAAGCCTTTTTTTACGGTTATTTATCTTTTGAACGATCTTCGTAAATTTATCGTTCATTACTGGACTCATCACAAAGTTCTCAATACAGATTTAGTAGCTCGTTGTGAATTAGAATTTTTTTGGAGTAGCTTAATGAGTCCTTTTTATTATTTTTTAGTGAGAAAAGCATCATAAATTTATGCTAAAACCGATCATCTACTTTTACATCCCTCGTGATTTATTCCCTAAACAGTTTCCTCAAAATATAAATGAAAATTGGCCTGGATTTTGTCTAGGAATTTATGCTTGGACGTTGCAAACTTATCTCCGTTTAAAAGCGGATGGTTTTCCCTGTCAATTAGTTGATGAATTACCTCAGTCTGGAATTGTGATCGTTCATCGGAAGTGTCTTTACGTTCACAAACAGCTTAAGCCGGGGCAAAATTTACTCCTCATCTGTATGAAATCCGATGTAGATTTCTATCCCTACGCTCAACTTCATGTGGTACAAAATCCTCAAGAAGTATCAACAATAAACTCCAGATATTATATCCCTCATTGGACACAACCGGGATTAATTACTCGGGATTTTAAACGAGGGAAAACATTTAAAAATATTGTTTTTTTTGGACATATCAAAAATCTAACACCTGAACTTTCTAGTATTGAATGGCAAAATAAACTTGAGAAACTCGGCTTAAATTGGTGTCCAATTATTAATCAAAATCACTGGGCAGATTATGAAAAAATTGATAATCGTTGGAATGATTACAGTCAAGTTGACGCTGTGGTTGCTATTCGTAGTTTTGGAAAAGGAAATCAATATACCAATAAACCTGCAACCAAACTTTTTAATGCTTGGTTAGCGGGTGTTCCTGCTATTTTAGGGTATGAGTCAGCCTATCAAACTGAGGGAAAACCGAACTTAAATTATTTAGAAGTGACTTCGATGAATGAGTTGATTTCCGCTTTAAAAAAGTTAAAATATGATAGTAACTTTCGTCAAAACATAGTTAACAATGGTCAATTACAAGCACCAAAAATTCATCCTGAACAAATTACTAAAAAGTGGCGTTACTTTCTCACAGAAATTGCCATTCCTGCTTTTGAGGACTGGTGTTCAAAACCTCGTCGAGTTCAAAATATGATTCTCGAAACTCGTTATTTATCTTGGTTTATTCATCGAGGACAGTCTAAAATTGCATCCTTAGCATTAAATTTTAAACGATGAAACTATTTTATTATCAGCGAAAAGATAGAGCTAGTAATTTTGGAGATCAACTGAATAACTGGTTATGGCCCCAACTCCTACCCGGATTCTTTGATGAAGACGAAACAACGACGTTTATCGGTATTGGAACCTTACTAAATCAAATATTACCTCAACGAATACCCCAAGCCAAACAGTTAATTATTTTTAGTACAGGTGTGGGTTATGAACAGCCTTTAAAAACGTTAGATAAAAATTGGCAAGTTTACTGTGTTAGAGGTAAATTATCTGCAAAAAAATTAGGCTTATCAACCGATTTAGCAATTACAGATGGTGCCATTTTAACAAGACGTTTATATCAACCTTCCTTACAAAAAAGTTATCGTTATTCCTATATGCCGCACATTCATCATGCCACTTTTGCGGGGGAAATCTGGCAACGGATTTGTGAACAAATTGGCTTTCATTATATTGATCCTCGCGCCTCTGTTGATCAGGTTTTCTCTAGTATTAGCCAAACAGAGGTTTTACTGGCTGAAGCGATGCACGGTGCAATTATTGCTGATACTTTTAGGGTGCCTTGGATTCCGATGATTACCAGTCCGAGAATTCTAGCCTTTAAATGGCAAGATTGGTGTTCTTCAATGGGTGTAAAATACTCTCCTTATTCTCTTTCTCCCTTGGTGAAATCTTATCCTAAGTATGCTCGGGGAATACGTTCAACATTTCCAGCTTTAATTCATTGGAAAAATAGTTTCCTGCAATTTCCAAACATGAGTCAAATTTGGCAAGAACAAGAACAACTTTATGGAATACAACTGCTAAAAATTGCTGAAACGGGACGACAACAACTCAGTTCAGATGCAAAACTTGAACGCTTAACGGTTCAACTGGAAGAAAAGCTTGATTTATTGAGAACAGATTGGAGTTCTAAGTCTTGAGAATGAGTCAGTTGTTCTTCAACCCATTTTAGGTTAAATACATGGCGATAAATGTTATTTTTAACTTTTAGTAATCCTTCCTGTTTAGCCACTAACCCACTTAATAAAAGTTCAGTCTGTTCCCGACTATCATCAACTTCAATGTTTAAACCCTGTAGGATTTTCTGATAAATTTTGAGGAGAGTTTGAGTTTGCTTTTGATTGTAAATCAGTCGATTTTTTATCGTTCGTAAATGTTCAGGTTCATCTTGTATTTCCCAGGATCTTATAAGATAAGACTGCACAATATTTTCAATCCATAATCTTTCTTTCCCCTGGGGAATAGTAAGTATTTTATTAGAGTTTTGTTGACTTATTTTCCAAACTATCTGACAAATTTTTTGGGTTAAAAAAGGTTGTCCGCCTGTCCAAAAGAGAATTTCTTTGAGTACCGTTTCAGGCTGAGACACTTTTCCTTCTAATCCTTTGATGAGCGGTTGAATTTCTGTGCTTTTAAACCCTTGAAGTTCGATAGATGTACCAATCGAAAAAGGACTCTCAACGATATCTGTGACTAAATCTGAGGGTGTTGCTACGCCAAATACAGCAAAAATAAGACGGTTGTATTCAGGAGCAATCGTTCGTTGATCGTAGTAGAATCGAATCAAGCTAAAAAAATTATCTAAAGAAAACGGTAAACGCAGAAGACTATCAACTTCATCGATTAAAAACAATAGTTTTTTGTGAGGCAAATAAATCGTAATAATTTCTCTGATAAACTGATGAAATCGCTGAATCGGAGTGAGCGCTATATATTTTTCCCACCAAGTATGAAACTGAATTGTTTGAATTAAGTCTAACTCGATTAAAATTTGAAATAACAAGCATTTATACCAGCTTTCATCCTGTTTTTGTTCACCAGAAATACTGCTCATATCTAGAGAGATACAACAAAACCCTTCTGCTTCTAGATTTCGCTTCATTCTCACTAATAAAGATGACTTTCCCATCTGACGAGCTTCAAAAACAGAACAAAATTTTCCGCACTTGAGAGCGGTATAAAGTTGTCTGTCTGCGGCACGGATAACATAGCTGGGATCGTCACTTTTAAGACTTCCACCGACTTGATACTTAGAGAAAAACATTAGCACCCACCCGGTTTTTTCGTTAATATTAAACAGTCTAACTGACTGTACTCGCTTGAAACTGACTAACAGTGACTCGATTGCGCCCCTTTCTCTTGGATTGATACAATGCTCGTTCAGTTGCCTGTACAATGGCTCTATAATTTTCTTCTGCATTGGGAATCGTATTAGACACACCCAAACTCACCGTGACAAACTCTTCTGGAAAACCACCAAACTTCTGACTCTTAATTTCAATCGCTAAAGATTTTACCTTTTCACGGATTCTTTCAGCCACACAAACCGCCCCAGACAAATCAGTTCGAGGTAGCAAAATAGAAAATTCCTCTCCACCATAACGAGCAACAACATCATCTGGACGGTTAACAGATTCTCGAATTGCTCTAGCAATTTGCCGCAAACAATCATCCCCGGCTGAGTAGCCGTAAATTGTATTATAGATTTTGAAATAGTCAATATCACACAAGATAAAGGATAGGTTTGTTTGCTCTCGAGAGGCACGTTGCCATTCCATTTGAAGATAGCTATTGAAGTAACGTTGATTTGCCAATTGTGTCAACTCATCTAAATTACATAACTGTTGTAACTCTAGATTCTCTTTTTTTAACTGTTCAGAATCCGAAGATTCTTCAATCTTACTTATATCAGCAGGTGGGATAAAATTCGAGAGGGGAGTTTCCCCGTAGGTGGGTAAAAGTTGTTTGGTCAAATACAGACGGTACAATGCACAGCAAATCTGAACGCGATCGCCTTCTAAATTCACCAATCCTAAACTCTCTAATTGATGGGCTAAAATAGACTCAATCGTTACGCCGATCTCGCTTGCCACTATCTTTTGAAGTGCAGCTTTTAATTGAGGTTCGGCTTGAATTATCGCCAGCAAACGACGCAGATAATCATTATAAATTCCGGCTTCTGTTGAGGCTTGTTCTAACAATTTTTGCAAGCGATTTTGAGGATGATCAGAGGTTTCATTCTCGGACATGGGGTCAGCCGATTGCCAAGTTGATCTTTGATTGAGAGGATGTTCAGGAAAGGTCAAATGATAAAATGCAAGCTGAATTAAATAAGGATGTCCTCCGACCATATTCATCAGTTGTTCAATTTGAGTATTCCCCATCCAAGTCAATTCATATTGTTCAGCCAGTTGTTGAACTTGCTGAGGGGTAAAGGGGGGTAATGTTAAAGGTAAACCCACATTAAACGGCGATTGATGCAGTTTGAGCGGCAGGGAAATTTCTGTAGAATAGGTAACAATCAACCGCAGTTTTTGCCAAATATTGACCTTGCGAGCTTGTTCATGCCAAAATCGCAACAACGGAAAAAATTCTCCGGCTATTTCGGGGAATTCAAACAGCCGATCCACTTCGGTAAAAGCCAGAACAATTGGAGACTGAATTTGAGTCAAAATATAGCCTTGAAAATAGCTTGTGCAGCTCACTTTGCTCCCCATTTCTTCATCCCAATATTCATCGATCCTTGACTCTAAGTTTAATTCTCGCGTGACATTCATACTCAACCAACGCAAGAATTTATTGAGATCGCTAAAAATCACCCGATCCGCTTGTTGAAAGTCGATAATCACACTCTGGTAATTTTCCACTTCCGCTTGAGCCAGTAGATAAAAAATCAGAGAGCTTTTTCCCATTTTATGGGGTGCTCTGATGCGGATTAAACTACCCGGTTGAGTCATTTCCCCATAAGCAAGTTCCTCAATCGGAGGTCGAGGAATATAAAAGCTAGAATTGTGCAGTAAAGGACGATTGGGAAATTCTACAATGTTTGTTACCGAAAAGTCCGATGGGTTCTGGAGCAACTGCTGTTGAGCGAGGGTCAAGGAACGAGACTCCAATATTTGACGAAAACTGGTTTTGTTGATGGGTTCTCCCCAAGTTTCACTCAGTAATAACCATAATCGGGCTGCAACTTTCCGAATTCGTTCGGCTCCGTAAAAGGCATCCTTGGCAATTACTGTATAGGTTTTTCCCTCCCATGCTTGACGGAGTATGAGTTCTTGGAGAGAGGTTAAAGATTCCGACAGGGTAGCATTAAGCACCTGTATCACTTCGTCAATTGTCATTGAGAAGGCACACGAAGAAATTTTACGATGGTTTAGGTTCTGAGTATTCGACGATGATACTCGATATTTAATGTTATCTGAAAGTGGATAGCGGTTATTGATCTAACTTGATATCCTAGTGATGCGAGGTCGATTGTGTCTCCCCTGGAGAATCGCCTTTATGTAATCTTTTGAGCAATGCTTGATTGACTCCTCTGATTGAGTTTAGAACACTTAACAGGCACAATCTTCTCATAGATTGTTGGGAAAGTTTGTAGCTCTTTACAAATAAATTTCAGATTTTTCTGTTTGATAATGACTACAAAATAAGCTTGACAGTTTCCGTAATATGTGATAGCCTCTGCCCTGTTGGAAGACTTTAAAAGTTTGAGCCAGTTTCTAAAGAGAATCAGAAGAACAGAGAGAGAAAAATTCAATACCAGTGTTTTTAAACAGAAGGAAATTCGGTCATTCTATTCCAGTTTAATACTCAACTCCCGGCGGTTTTAGTGATTAGATTCCCAATTCTAACAGAATACACAAAAATCCGGTGAATGATTAACCCCCCTAGCCGTAAACCCAGCAGTTAACTCAGACCCAAGTTTACTCTAGTTGTACCTGAGAAGTCGGATAGCTGGGAGATAAAGCTACAATTTATAAAGACAATAAGAACAAATAGAACTGCTGAAAAAAAGCAGAACCCGTCATTGATAGGCTTAATGACTCCCAAATTTATAGCAGAGAAAGAGTTGATTAGGACACTGTTTTTCTGTCAAATCCTTTTCTGATAAAGGTTTCAATTCTGTCTCCTGTCTCCTGTCTCCTGATTTCTGCTATAGGTGCAGTTGTCAGCCTTTTCCCCAGGCAAAAGGGTGTAACCCCTGCCAATTAATTGTATTCTCCACTTGATCATCAGTTGAACAAACTTCCATGTGGAAAATCATTGTACAAAACCAGTTAGCTCTAAGTCTTCCGCTCGATCTCTGCACCAAGAAGCAATTTTCCTTCCTTTTATTACACGCAGGCGGCGATACCTTAATTGCTCTGATCTATTATTTGATCGCCCTGTTGCTCTATCGGCTTCAACAGCGACAGGATTTTCCCCATCAACGCTTCTACATCTGGATCAGTGTCTTTCTGTTTACTTGTGGAACCACAAAAATTCTTGACCTTTGGACATTCTGCTATCCTAACCCCTGGCTTACTGAACTCAGCAGAGCGATTTTCATTCTGGTGTTTGTTTACACCGCCTGGATCTTGTTCCTCAAACGGCCAACAGTCCTAACATTACCCACCCAAGCTCAGTTTACAGCCATTGACAAAACCCAAGAAGCCAATATTCAGCAACCCATTAAAACCGAAGAAGTCCTGAAAAAACTCGTCGCCGATACCGCCGCAGTCACCGGAACCCAATTCTTTTCGACTTTAGTCAAGCAACTCGCCACCATCCTAGAAGTTCCCAACGTTCTGATTACCCAAGTCAACCCTCAAAACCCAAACCAACTGAATATTATCGCTTTTTACTCCAACGGACAACTCCAACCCCAACTCCAATATCAGATGCTTGGGATGCCCTGTGAACTTGTCCTCAAAACCGCCAAAATCCAATTTTTAAACGATCACCTGCCAGAGCAATTTCCCCAAGCCTCAATCCTCAAAACCCTGGGCGTCGTCTCCTATCTGGGTGTTCCGCTATTAGATGGAGAACAACAAGCCATTGGTACTCTGTGCATTCTCAGCGACAAGCCCCTCACAGACGAAAACACCCTAACCGCGATTTTAAGCCTGTTTGCAGCCCGAGTCGTCGCCGAAATTCAACGTCAGCAAGCAGAAATTGCCCGCAATCAAGCCTATAATCAGTTAGAGATGCGAGTTCACCAAGCCACCGTCGGACTGCGATCGCGGACCGCCGAACTCGAACAAGAAATCCAAGAACGAGTCGCCGCCGAATTTAGCATCCTCACCAGTGGAATTCGCCTGAGAAAACAACAAACCGGACTCCTCGAACTCGCCCAAAGTCAAAGCATTTTTGAGGGAAATCTGGCGATCGCCATGAGCGAAATTACTCAAATTGCCGCCCGTACCCTAAATGTAGCCCGTTCCGGCATCTGGTTCTATAACACAGATCAATCAGAACTCTATTGTGCCTATTTGTACCCCAACTCAAGCGATTCTTCCCCAAAAACAGAAATCACCCTCCAGCGATCGCAATGTTCGGCCTACTTTGAAGCCATTAACGCTCAACGAGTGATCAGCGCTTCCAACGCCCACACCGACGAATGTACCCAACAACTGACTGTCTACCTGCAAAAAAACGCCATGATCGCCTTACTGACTGTTCCCATTCGCTGCAAAGGGCAAATTCTCGGTGTGATCAGCTTAGAAGACAGTCTAATCCGAGATTGGGCCATAGAAGAACAAAACTTTACCAGCTACCTGGCACAGATGACCTCTCTAGCTCTCGAAGCCCGCGATCGCAAACAAGCCGAAGCCGCCTTACAATCAAGTCAGCGCTGGGTGCAGCAAATCGCCGATGCTAGCCCCGGAATTTTGTATCTCTACGATCTCTCTCAACAACGCAACCTCTACACCAACCGTACCGTTGTCGATCTTTTGGGCTACACCGCCGCTCAAATTCAAGCAATGGATCAAACCCTATTTCAAATCTTGATGCACCCCGAGGACTTGGCAAGATTATCCGATTACTACTCTCAAATGCTGATTGGTTGTCAAGGCGATGTCTTTGAAATAGAATATCGCATCCAACACCGAGACGGACATTACCTGTGGTTCGTTAGTCGAGATACCGTTTTTAGTTACAGCGAGTCTGGACAACTCAAACAAATTCTCGGAACCGCAAATGATATTACCGAAATCAAGCAAGCCGAAGAAAAACTTCGCGCCAGCCAAGCCAGCCTCGCCACCGCTCAACAAGTGGCTCATGTGGGAAACTGGCAGTTAGACCTTCAGACTCACCAGATTATTTGGTCAGAAGAATTATTCCGCATCTTTGGTCTTGATCCGACTCAAAGAGAACCCCGTTATACTCAACTGATTAAGCAAATTCATCCTCAAGATCGACCCCTCTGGCGAAGTCAGCTTAAGCAACTCTTGAAGTTCGGAAAAGCCACTGAATTTGATTGTCGCATTATTCGACCTGATGGTTTGATCCGTCATATTGAAGCGCGAGGACAGGGCATTTTTAACGCTCAAAACCAAATTATCCAGGCGGTGGGTACAATTCTCGATATTACTGAACGCAAGCGTTCTGAACAAGCCCTGCGAAATATGGCTGAACGAGAGCGGGCTTTTTCCCAAGTCTTGCAACGAATGCGTCAGTCCCTAGATTTACAGAAAATTTTTAGTAGCACCACGGCTGAACTCCTACAAGCCCTCAACAGTCATCGAGTCGTTATTTATCAATTTTTACCCGACTGGAGTGGGGAATTTGTTGCTGAGTCTGTGACTCCCCAATGGCAGCCTTTACTCGGCTCAACGGCTTCTGCGGCTAGCATCGAAAATCTAGTTAATCAAACCCAATGCACCGTTCAACAGTTAGTCAGTATTCAAGACACCTATCTCCAAGAAACCCAAGGGGGTTTATATCAACAGGGCGTCACTTATCTCTGTGTTAATGATATTTACAAAACTGATTTTTCGAGTTGTTACATTGAATTATTAGAGAAATTTCACGCCCGAGCCTATATTACCGTTCCCATTTTTTGCGGAACTCAACTCTGGGGACTCTTAGCCACCTATCAAAATGATAGCCCCCGTCATTGGGAAGAATCTGAAATTCGCATGATGGTACAAATTGGCATTCAGTTAGGCGTCGCGGTTCAACAAGCTGAACTTTTAAGCACCACTCAACAGCAAGCCCAAGAACTTAAATACGCTAAAGAAATCGCTGATGCTGCTAACCGAGCCAAAAGCGAATTTTTAGCCAATATGAGTCACGAACTTCGTACCCCTCTGAATGCAATTCTCGGTTTTACTCAACTGATGCACCATGATCCGGCTTTATCTGGAGAGTATCAGCAATATCTCGATATTATTAGTCATTCCGGCGAACATCTGCTGAATTTGATTAACGATATTTTGGAAATGTCGAAAATAGAAGCCGGACAGGTCACACTCAACGAAAAAAGCTTTGATTTACACTATTTAATCAATAGTCTTGAAGAAATGCTGCGACTCAAAGCCCGCTCTAAACGCCTAGAATTGCGATTGGATTGTGATGTTAATGTGCCTCAATATGTCATAACAGACGAGAATAAGCTGCGTCAGGTTCTGATTAATTTATTAAATAATGCAATTAAATTCACAGAAAAAGGCACTGTCATCTTGCGCGTGAGTTCTCTGGAGTTTCCCCAACCCAACACCCTGATGTTTGAAGTCGAAGATACAGGTTTAGGGATTGCAGCTTCTGAATTTGATCGGTTATTTAAAGCCTTTAGTCAAACAGAAGCTGGCTTAAAATCTGGTGAAGGAACGGGCTTAGGTTTACCGATCAGTCAACGGTTTGTCCAACTGATGGGCGGAGAAATTACCGTTCGTTCTCAACCGGGAGTCGGGAGGATTTTTACGTTTAAGATTCCGGTTAAACTCACCGAAAAATCATCCGTTGAACCCGTTCATCCGACTCAAAAAGTTATCGGTTTAGCACCTCAGCAAAAAAGTTATCGAATTTTAGTCGTTGAGGATAAACTCACCAATCGTTTACTGTTACACAAATTGCTGCACTCGATAGGATTTGCAGTCAAAGAAGCCCATAATGGACAAGAAGCAATTAAGATTTGGTCAAGTTGGCAACCGGATTTAATCTTCATGGATATCCGAATGCCGATCATGAATGGTTATGAAGCCACTCAACATATCAAATCTACACCGAATGGCAATCCTACGATCATCATAGCATTAACCGCCAGCGCCTTTGAACAAGACCGACAAATGATTTTATCCGCCGGATGTGATGATTTTATTCGCAAGCCTTTTCAAGAAGAAGAACTACTCACTTTAATCAGTCGGCATTTGGGTGTACAATATGTTTATGCAAATTCTACAGATCAGAAACATTCCACTCAATCTAATCATGCTGAGTCAGAATTTGTCTTAGATTCCAATGCTTTAAATGTCATGTCTCAAGACTGGATTCAACAACTCTATCATGGGGCCGCTCAATGTAGCGATGTGCTAACGAATGAATTAATCGATCAAATTCCGCCAGAAAATATACAACTCGCCAATGAACTCCGAGAATTAGTTGATAATTTCCGCTTTGATCGAATTATGGAACTTGTTCAAAATTGAGCGATTTTTCATCTTTTCTCTGGCAGGAGACTCCCGTTATAATCTTCGATTTAACGAGAGAGGAATGCCAGTCCTTTATGTAGGTTTACAACTAGGTGACTTGAATAGCGAAGTAAACAAGTATTTTTGTCGTTTACTCCTTGCTTTAGTCTTTTTTTCTTCGGAAAAAACTGATACAAATCGTTAGCACTGATATAACCCTTGAGGGTAGAACGCTTAGTTTTGTATTCAACGTAGTCCCCGTTTTTGAAAGAATGCGTTCCATCAAACCCACCATAAGTATCACGGACTCCACCTTTTTGAACAGTTAAGTCGTGCATTTTACGGGGTCTTGAAGGAAGACGTTCTGTACTACTTTTGCCTTGCCATCTCTAACCCAACGCCTTGCCCTAGATGCTTTGGTAGGCATCGCTGGTGAGCCATCGGGATTGAGAACGGGTAGACGCTTGTTAAACATTGGAGATAATCCAGTTAACTGTACTTGTTGGATTCCCAACTACACCTCGCCCATTCTTTGCCGCGATTCCCAACAACTGGTTGGGTCAAACAGGGAGTCCTTGCGCTCTGTGGCACAAGGAAGTGTGTAACGTCAAAGAACTCAGTGGGCTATTCAGCTTGCTTACTGCTTGGAGTCCAGTGTTTCTCCGCAAGCTCCCGTTATAATCTTCGATTTAACGGGAGAAGCTGACTAACTTTGATGGACGGTTCTTACTTTTATCCCGGTTTGAGCGTGAATATTTTCCGCTAAAGCTTCTAAAACAGCCGGACTCACACATTTTAACTGACGAACTTCGTAAAGACGATCCTCTGTGATGCTATGATTTTCTCGTCCATCGAGTTGACGTTTAACAGGTTTAGGACGAGTTGGAGTATTCAGTTGAATTTCCCTTGGGGCGATCGCTTGAATTCGGCGAATATATTCAGCCACAGTGGGTTCATCCCAAGCCGATAAGATCATCGTTTGAATCCCTAATTCTCCCGGATACTCCGCCGAAAACTGTTCAATTCCCGCCCCTAAATCCGTAAAATTTACCCGATGATCCGCTCGGTTGACTCGTCTTAAGCCAGCCGCCGAAACTGCATCCAGTTTAACCGAGACTCGATCGGCTAATGCTAATTCTGAACGCACTGTAGGATCATTTAACAGCGTCCCATTGGTTAATACTAAAGTCGGACGATGGGTTAATGCTTTAATTTCCCTTAAAATTTCCCCTAAATTCACCGCTAACGTCGGTTCACCACTCCCACTGAGAGTAATAATATCCACATCCCAAGGAGTAAACTGTTTTAACTCCTCTAAAATTTGTGAGGTGGGAATATATTCTCGGCGATCGCAAGTGATCTGTTCAATTTCTCCGAGTTGACAATAAACACAATTAAACGAACAAGTTGACACCCCACCAATCGGATCAATACCCAGCGATCGCCCATATCGCCAAGAGGAAACCGGGCCGTAAACCGCAGAAAAGGAGTCTGCTGCTAGATTTGCCATAATTTTAATTCTCGCGTCCTAGCCTAGATTGTAGACCCCCCACAATAGAGCTGCCACCATCAACAACATGACGATTCCCATCGCTCCCGCTAACGGTTGATCGGCGATACCTGTCACCCACTGCGGAACCCGACGACTATAGGTTAATCTTCCCAGGGTTTGTAAACTCGTCATTCCCCAAATCAAACCTGCGTGTAAACCGATAGCTAAACCCAGTTGACCCTGATCGCAGACACAAGCGAGGGTTAATACCATTCCCATTAACCCGAGTCCAGGGAGTTGTGGAATTACGTCTCGAACTTGCCAAATTAAGTGAGTCAAGGCAAAAATCAGACTGGTAATTGCTGCCGCACTAATGATGGCGTAGTCTTGTTGAAGTTGATACTGTACAAAACCTCGAAAGACAAATTCCTCTGTTGTACTAATCCAAAATGCGAGTAATAGAATTGACAGCGCTGTACCGATGATTGCTGGGGTGGGTTTAAGATGGGGGTGCCAGTTCATCCAGCCAAAAACCCACTCGACTCCAAATAACACGATTAAGCTGAGAATTGCTAAACTCCAACCGATCATTAAAGAAATCCCCGTTTGGGCTTGCCACACCCAGCCATAATCTAAAAATGACTGATGTTCAACCTTAGAGATGTTCCAGATAATCAAGGGAACCATCAAATAAAGTGAAGCCAGCAAAATCGACTTTTGTTTTTCGTTCAAGGGTTGAGGCGGATGCCAATTCAGTGCGATCGCGGTACCGATAGCAATTGGCAACCACAACAGTCCCCAAACCCAGAAAAATAGAGTCACTTTGATGATCGCACCTGCATTCAGCAGTTCCGTGAGATTCATGTTCCCGTTGCGATCAATAAACGAGTGTTTTACTCTTCTTCAGCTTCACTGCCATTTTTCTCATCACCGTCATCAACTTGAATCAGATGAATATGTTTGTATCCTAACTTAATATCAAATTCATCACCCGGCCTTAATCCCATTTCTTTGGTATAAGTTGAACCGATGACGATTTGACCATTTTTGTGAACGCTGACCATATAGGTTGGGGCGCGTCCACGACCATCGCCCGTACCATCTGGACTCAGAGGAATTCCCCGTGCTTTGAGAACGGCATCATAAAAATCCGTCAGATTCACACGGACTTGGTTATCTTTTGTAACACTGTAATATCCACAGAGTCTTGCTGTTTCTCGGCGCGGAAGGTGAGAAAGTTCTTTGACTTTTTGAAGTAAAGCCTTTCCGGTCAGGGGTGCTGTTGCTGCTTTAGACATCGTTTGACAAAATCTCCATTTGGCATTAAAAACATTCAGTCAGTCCTATGTATGTTTCGGGCTGCTAAAAATAATATATACTTAAATTTATCAATTTGACAAAATTTTTTTGGTTAATCTTGTGAAGATTGTGATTATTCCGTAAAGTCATTGCTCAACAGAAGAAAAATTGCTATCCTCCTGGGGATTTAAGGGAAAAATCTCGGCTGAAATTCTGCCCAAGGGATAGGCTGTCTGGGCTGATATCCGACAATTTCAGTAATAGGTTATAGGCATCTTGACTCAATTTGTCCAGCCCGGAACGCCAAGAGCTGCCTCTATTTTAAAACCGACAAATCGGCTATAGGGTCTCAATACGAGGTCAGGAGAGCGTTAATTTCCGGGCAACAGCTTCAGCCAGATGAAACGGTCTGGTCTGGTGTGACTTGCCAATATTGGGTCAGTTTGTCTTGACAACAACAGCAAGGGTAGACCAGCAATTGCCAATCCCCTCAGAAAATAGACGGAATTCTTAAAAATTTCCAATGATCAAACGTCCTCACTCTGTTCTGGATCGCTCAAACCCTTGACAGAAGAAACCCCAGGGGCGGTTTACAGTCGTTTACACCTTTCTAAGTTTCCCTGTTTCCCGAAGCGTTAAGGATTATGATTGACAACTCATTCACAAAGCTGTATCACTTCCTACGACAAATCATCAAGAATCATTAAACTGACGTTGCAGTTCTTTAAGAGATTGGTAAATTTCGGGTAGACGCTTGCGAATCGCAGAAACTTTCAGATAGAGTTTATTGGGAATAGCGGGTGAATCCGAAACAATCTCTCCGGCTTTTACACTGTTATGAATTCCGGCTTGGGCTGTGGCGATCGCACCGTCTCCAATTTGCGCTTGGTTGGCGACTCCCACCTGACCTGCTAAAATCACTTGATTTCCCACAATTACCCCCCCAGCCAAGCCCACTTGCGCCGCAAACGCACAATTTTTTCCCACCTGACAACCGTGACCAATATGCACAAAATTATCGAGTTTTGTATTTTTTCCGATGCGCGTTTCTCCGACTGCGGGACGATCGATGGCACTATTAGAACCCACTTCCACCCCATCTTCTAACACCGTCACCCCGGACTGTTCCATCTTGAACCAGCCTTCAGGGGTGGGAACGAAGCCAAACCCTTCGCCGCCAATTACCGCCCCGCTCTGAATCACACAGTCAGCCCCAATTTGGCTGCGTTCGTGAATGGTACAATTGGCATGAAGAATACTGCGATCGCCAATTGTGACTTGAGGATAAATCGTCACATGGGGATGAATACAGACGCCATCACCAATGCTTACACCTGCTTGAATCACCACATAAGGGCCGATATAAACTTCAGTCCCAATGGTTGTATCTGGGTCAATAATCGCAGTCGGATGAATACTCGGTGCAGGTCGAAACGGTTGATAAAATAAGCGAATGGCTTCAGCGAAGACTAAACGCGGTTGAGGCGTTGATAACCAAGCAATCCCCAATTGGGTCGCTTGAGTTTGTAGCGTTTCATCCACAGGTAAAATTAAGGCACTGGCAGCAGTTTTCTGGAGGTGGGCGGCAAATTTCGGCCCTTCAATATAACTCAGCATTCCCGGTAAGGCGCGATCAATCGCATCTACGCCGAAAAGATCTTGATCGCTCGACGAGGCCGTTATCAGACTATGCTGAGTGATAGAAGAACTGAGTTTTTTAAGCAATTCACTAAATTTCATCTTTTCTCTCGGCGGTCGACCCTCGCTAAAAGCGACGGGAGGAAAGCCGTGCCTCCCATAGTTGTATAATTGAAAAATACCGAAATACAAAAATCAAGTAATCGGTTTAGCACCTTGAAAACTCGAGTTAGGGGGTTCCAATCAGGAAAGCTTGATTGGGTAAAAACTCTAAGCAACAAGTACAAAGTCTGACAAGACACCGTACCGCCGGGCTGGCGGAATCGGGACTCTGCAATGGGTCGAAAGTCTGTGGACATGACGTAAGACGGGGACATAATCAACCCAGGTTGGTAGTGTACGCAGATGTGGGTGAAGCAGAAACCTAGATTGTGAAGTCTAGGAATCCCTCGCTAAAAGCGAGGGGAGGATGTCAAGGAAGACTTGATTCTATTAAACTCCACACACCATTCCTAAAAATAAAACCTACCTTTGTAGGTTTAGCCTGACAACCGCACAAAGCCGTTTAATCGGCTAGCCTAAACAGCAGTTGTCTGTTTAAGCTCAACAAAAGTTCCTGACTGCCATTTGATTCATGGCGTCTTTTGGGGCAATTGTACGATTAAAACAGAACAATCAGCATGATGGAGTGCATAATTGCTGACACTCCCCAAAATCAATTCACTTAAGCCTGAATATCCTCGACGTCCCATAATGATTAAATCGGCATTCCATTCCCTAGCGGCTTGGCAAATTTGCCGCCCTGGTTTACCGGAGAGTTGAGAATACTCGGCGATCACTCCCGAGTCAATCCCTTGTTGGCTATAGATTTTCAGCGTCTCCAACCCCTTTTGTACATATTCTTGCCATCGTTTTTGATAGCTTTTGAGAGTTTCTAATTCTACCATTTCGTAGTAGCTTAAACCTGTTATTCCTTCGACAATTGCACTTCCTTGTTCATCCGACGAGAGAACGTGCAGTATCATCAGCTTGGCTTGACAGAGTTTTGCCATTGATAACGCTTTCTCAAACACGATCTCACTGACTGGAGACAGATCGATAGCCACTAAAATTTTTTCAAACATCTTGCTCTCCCCCATAAGTTTGACGATGGAATTGAGGAAATCCAACCTCCAACTCAAGTCGAGCGATTGTTAGTTTTTCCTGACTTTCCTGCAAAAATCGATGATTTCTTCGACTAGAACCTCGGCCTAGCGATCGTCAAATGAGGGAGACAGTCCCCCTAGCAGATGCACAAAAAGTGTATCCGTTTCTTCGGGAGATTGTCTGGAACAAAAGAGCAACTTTTGTGACCAGACCGACGCTCTATAAATTTTCACTGTCCGCTTTTAATTTAATCATACTATAAACCGATTAACCCTTTCTATTTGTGTAAGTTTTCTTAAAACTTTTCAGGCGTAAAAGAAAAAAACGCCCTGAAAAAACGGGTTACAGGTTACAGGCTACAGGTTACAGTGTAGAAGTGGGTTGAATTGCCAAATCAATCAATAATTGCTGCTGAGGAATTCCGTCAACCTGCCTGTATCTTCAAAGATCAATCAATCGTCTCAGCTTCGACATCGACAACGGTTTGACTCGCCGTTGAACCTTGACTGACTTTTGCGTTAGAGTCTTCTTCAGAGACTTGACCTGTTAAAGATCGAGTATAATCAACGAACATCTGATACACTTCAGAAAACAAAATCGTCAAGAGAACGACATCATCAATTTGTCCGACAATCGGGATGATGTCCGGTGAGATATCAAGGGGACTGAGTAAGTAGACCAAGGTTCCTAAAATCACCCATCCCCGAGATTTAGGATTACGGATGATACCTCGATAGAGGTTATACAAAGCTTGAATAGAAATACGCATAGAATCAGAAAAGAACAATTGCCGACAATATTTTATTGTGCCGAACCTTAAACAGTGACCAGTTATCAGTGACCAGTGAACAGTAACCAGTTACCAGTTATCAGTGACCAGTGACCAGTAACCAGTCAACAGGGAACAGGGAACAGGGAACAGGGAACAGTGACCAGTTACCAGTTATCAGTGACCAGTGAACAGTAACCAGTCAACAGGGAACAGGGAACAGGGAACAGGGAACAGTGACCAGTTACCAGTTATCAGT
>NZ_LATL02000017.1 GCF_000972705.2 Limnoraphis robusta CS-951
AAATAATATTAATAAACCCGCCCCGTTTGTTTGGGTTAATTGTCAGGGCGGGTTGATATTGGTTATTTGTCGGAGTGGGGCGGGTTTATATTGGTTATTTGTTAGAAACATAAATCTTGACGGAACCCGCCCCTACAAATTGGTGACGGGTTGGGGGGGTTCAAATTGATTTGTTCATCCCAGAAATAATATTAATAAACCCGCCCCGTGAGGTAGAATAAGCCAGTAGAATCCCTGTGATGAATCATAAAAACGTCGCCAGTTGAACCTGTGATCGCGTAGCCATTCGGAATTGAGCCGTAAAAACTTTCATTATATTCGAGTATCTCATACTGCGCTGCCTGCATTGCTTTTTGAATACATTCTTGAATCATTTTTCCCCTTTCATTTCTCGGTTTATAAATTGATGGGTTAACGCGAAGATAACCCATTTTAAACTTAAACTAATTTTTTTACAATTCGTCAGGGTTAATGCCTTGCGATCGCAATATTTCTGCTAATCGTTCGGCTCGTTGGCGTTGTTGTTCTAATTCAAGTTCTGCGCGTTCAGCCCGTTGTCGTTCATTTTCAGCCCGTTGATATTCTTGTTGTCGCAATTGATCAAGTTCTACTGGAGTTAAAAACTTTTGTCCATCGGGTCGATAAATTTCCAGTCCGGTTTCTGTTAATTCAAAGCGAATTTCTAGGCGAGGACTCACCCAACCGTTCATGGGTTCGATGGGTTCTAACCAATTTTCTATTCGTTGTAATCCGGTTAATTCTTGTTTTTTAGGATCATAAAGATAATATTCTTCAACTCCATATCGTTGATAAAATAACAACTTTTCAGCCATTTGTTTAGCTCGATTTCCAGGGGAAATAATCTCAAAGACAACCTGGGGTGTAATATTATTTTCTTCCCATTGTTGATAAGAACCTCTGTCTCCTTTGGGACGACCAAAAACAACCATGACATCTGGGGCTTGACGAATTTTGTTATTTCCTTCAACCGGATACCAGAGTAAATCGCCTGCAACAAACACATCTGCAACGGATGCGAATAGGATTTCTAGATTTTCTTTGATCGTAACAATCCAGCGAAATTGTTGAGTATTATCTGCCATTGGTTGACCGTCACTTTCTGGATAGATAATTGGGGTTTGAGTTTCTGGTGTCAGTTGGTGTACCATGATCGCTTAAAATATAGATTGCCAAGGCTTCATATTTATTATGTACGATTCTAATTTATTACTAGCATTTGAATTTACGTCCCCCGGCCCGATTATGATTCAGTTAGGGCCAATCGCCATTCGTTGGTATGGTTTTTTAATTGCATCTGCGGTATTAATTGGCGTGACACTCTCTCAATACCTCGCCAAACGTCGCCAGGTTAACCCGGATTTAATTGGAGATTTAGCAATTTGGTTAGTGATTGGGGCGATTCCCTGTGCCAGACTTTACTATGTGGCTTTTGAGTGGGAAAATTATGCTGATAATCCGGCAAGTATGTTCGCCATTTGGCAAGGCGGAATTGCAATTCATGGTGCTATGATTGGTGGGATAATTGCGGCTTTAATTTTTGCAAAAATTCAGAAAGTTTCTTTTTGGCAATTGGCTGATTTACTGGCTCCTGCTGTCATTTTAGGTCAGGCGATTGGGCGTTGGGGAAATTTCTTTAATTCGGAAGCGTTTGGTAGTCCGACTGATTTACCCTGGAAACTTTATATTCCCTTACAAAATCGTCCGCCTGAATATGCCAATTTTGAATATTTTCATCCGACGTTTCTCTATGAATCCCTGTGGAATCTTGGCGTTTTTGCGTTGTTGTTGAATCTATTTTTTCGCGGACTTCAAGGAAAACCACCCTTAAAACTGGGAACGATATTTTTAGTGTATTTTGCGGCTTATAGTTCAGGTCGAATTTGGATTGAAGGACTACGAACAGATAGTTTAATGTTTGGGCCGTTGCGAGTGGCTCAACTGGTTAGTTTAAGTGGTATTCTGTTAGGATTAGCAGGTTTAGCGTGGCTTTATTTGCTCAATCGTTCTTTACCGGATGTTGTTTCACGCAACCAACAGCGAGATCTATCCTAAAAAAAATCCCTAGATTTAATCATCTAGGGTTTCAACCAGGGTGCATCTACCATTATTATTATCTAGTTCAGTTGGCGAATATCCGGACAGTAAAACTCAACAAAAAAAATGCCCCAGATTTAAAAATCCGGAGCTTCAACCAGGGTGCATCTACCATTCTCTTTATCTAGAAAAGTTTGCGAATATCCGGAATAATAGGTAATTAAAAAAAAAATGCCCCAGATTTAAAAATCCGGAGCCTCAACCAGGGTGCATCTACCATTCTCTTTATCTAGAAAAGTTTGCTAACATCCGGAACAGTCCGACAAAATTTTTGATTTTTTGGAATTACAAATGAACACACAAACGACCAACTCACTTCAACCTGCTGTTTACATTGTCGGTGCAGGGCCAGGTGATCCTGAGTTGCTGACGGTGAAAGCGCAACGACTTCTAGCGCAGGCGGATACGATTTTGTATGCAGATTCCTTGGTGCCTAAACAAATTTTACAGGGCGTGCGTTCTGATGCGGAACTGATTGCTACAGCCAACAAAACCCTTGAAGAAATTGTGCCGATGATGATTGAACGGGTGCGACAAGGACGTTCTGTGGTGCGTCTGCATTCGGGTGATCCGAGTTTGTACAGCGCGATACACGAACAAATTCATCAGTTAGCGGAAGCAGAAATAGCGGTTGAGGTGGTGCCAGGAATTAGTGCTTATCAGGATGCGGCGGCGAAATTGCAGGTGGAATTAACGATACCGGAGTTGGTGCAAACGATTATTTTGACTCGTTTTAGTGGGCGGGCGACATCGGTTCCTTCTCGGGAGGCTTTGGCGAGTTTGGCGGCGCATCAGGCGAGTTTGTGCTTATATTTGAGTGCGCGTCATGTCGAACAAGCCCAGGAAGAATTGCTTGAACATTATCCGGCGTCAACTTCTGTGGCAATTTGTTATCGTTTGGGATGGCCGGATGAAAAAATTCGCATCGTTCCGTTGACGGAAATGGCAAAAGTGACAGTTGAAGAAAAGTTGATTCGGACAACGCTTTATGTGATTAGTCCGGCGTTAGGAAAGGGGAAAACAAACACGCGATCGCAATTATATCATCCTCAGCATTCCCATTTATTTCGCCCAAATTCAAAAAAATCTCAACAAGTTGGTGAAACTTCCGCATAATTTTTGATTTCATATAGGGCAATGTTATTGGATTTGTAAAAATGAATCAATCTCAGCCCCCATTATTGGGGGTTTGGGGGCAAAATGAAACCGTTTGAAATGAATTAAAAACCATGAATTTTAATCAAAAACACGCAATTATTACAGGCGGTTCGAGTGGAATTGGTAAAGCGACGGCGAAATTGTTAGCGACGAAGGGGGCAAATGTAACCATTATGGCTCGTTCTCCGCAGAACTTGGAAATAGCAAAGGCGGAAATAGAAGCGGTAAAATTGCAGTCGGAACAACGAGTTTTTACTCAAGTTGTAGATGTTTCGGATCGCATGAAAGTTGAGATAGCGATGGAGAATTCTGTTCAAGAAATGGGTGTTCCTGATATTTTGATGACATCGGCGGGAATTTCTATTCCGGGTTATTTTAAAGATGTACCGATAGAGATTTTTGAACAGACAATGGCGATTAATTATTTTGGTTCTTTGTATGCGGTGCGGGCGGTTTTACCCTATATGGAACCGCAAAAAAAGGGGAATATTGTATTGATTTCTTCGGGGGCGGGATTGATTGGAATTTATGGTTATACGCCTTATTGTCCGTCAAAGTTTGCTTTGCGAGGGTTAGCAGAATCTTTGCGAGGTGAACTCAAACCGTTAGGAATTCAGGTGACTATTGTTTATCCGCCGGATACGGATACACCGCAGTTAGAAGCAGAAAATAGAACTAAACCACCGGAAACAAAACGAATTACTGAAACCGCGAAAATGTGGCAACCTGAAGATATTGCTCAGGAAATTTTAAACGGAATTAAAAATAATTCGTTTGCGATCGCACCGGGAATTGAAATGACGTTATTGAGTCGGTTACATAGTTTGTTGGCGCCGGGATTAAATTTGTATTTTGATCGAATTGTCACTCAAACTCGAACGAAAAGATGATATAATGGTAATACACTAATACCAAACTGACGTTTTAAGTTTAAGGGGTTTCTTGATTATGGTTGATCTTCAAGAACAAAATTGGATTAATCTGTTTGGGCAGTATGAGTCAGATAGTCCGGGTTGGTTTGGAACTTGGACAACTTATTCTCCAGAGAAAGAGGTTTTAAAAACCTTTCAAGGCGTGCGTTGTTTTCGAGCCAATGCCAATAAAACCGTTGTGACTCATACGAATAATTATACATATTCTGATGGTAGCACTTCCTCAAAAAGTTGGACGCTTGAAAAAGAATCTTGTAGTCAACCCGATGGGGTAATACATCCCGCACTTCCAAGCATGAGAGCGATTTATTTAAGTCCAGATGCAACGGCTGTTGTCAGTCAAAAACGAGAAAGCGATCTATCTTTAGGTGCTGAACTATTTTTTTATTACGAAGATCAGCGTACCAGTATCATTCCGATCTACAATGAACAAGGTCAACTGGAAAAAATTGTTCAAATTCGTGAGCAATGGGGTCATTTTCCTGAACATCCACCTACCGAAACAATTACTCAACTCTCAGGAAGTTGGAGGGGAGAAAAGCGAACAATCACACCCGATTTAAAATGTTCAGAACCGGAGAAAATAGAAGATTTTAGCTTCGATCAAACTTCAGATAAAAATCAATTAATGTCGCTACCCGATGGTTTCTTTTGTTATCCTCAAAAATCGATAAAACTGGGAGAACCATTTCAAATTAAAGCGGGTCAGCTCGTATCCGAACAGGAATACAAACAAATTACCGTTGAATATGACTATTCTGGAACTTTTGTCAGCTTAATTTTTGAAGTTTTACATCGTCAAAGCTAGTGTTTTTACAGGAGTTAGGGTTTATAAATCAGACTCAAATATTCTCGATAACTGCAAATTTTATCATCTCGAACATCAAAGGAAATGGCAACTTGATTTTGATAGGGTTTTCCGAACATTAAGCCTTCGGATTTTCCCTCAAAAACAACTGTTGTTTGATTAGAGGTCATTCGTTCGAGGGTGAATAATAAACCTTGACTAAACACTTTCTCAGACACATAACGCAGAAATTCAGCCATGCGTTCTTTTCCTTCATTTAACCCTTGATAGGGGCCAGCCGGAAAGGAAAAAGTAAAGTCATCACTTAACATTTCTATGAATTTTTCCCATTCCCCTGTGGCTAAACCGTGACGAAAATGTTCAAAGGCTTGTTGAGCAATTTCTACAGTTTGCGGTGTTTCTGACATGGATAAAAACTAAAGATAATTGCTGTGATTATAGCCGATTTTACTGCTACAGTCCATCAATCTCTTCCTCAAGGATTCGCAAAATTCGAGCAATGTATTCGATTCGCCATTGTTCTCGTTGTTCGGAAATGCGTTCATCGGGTTGATAGTTTTCAATCTCTACTGTTGATAAAATTCCTTTTGTTTCTAACAGTCGTTCTACGGTATCAAGACGTTCACGCAAGACCGAAACTTCACCTGCTAATGCCATAATTATAGCTAACATTTTATCCTCTTGAGGATCATTGAGGTAAACAGGGCGCTGTCCTTTGGCTGTTTTTAGCATTTTATTTTCCTCTAATTGTTGTCTCTGATTCTTATTTTTGGGCGGCGATCGCAAACCAAGTTGGACGAACGCTAACGGCTGGTGTTTTTTCAGGTTGAGAACGGTTTGGAGTTTTACAACTGTGTTTGAGAACAAAGGCTTCAGTTGTTTTTTCTGAAGAAAAACCTGCTTCTGTTACAATAGCGGTTAAATCTAAATCTCGCATTTCACTCCAAAAGGGTTCATTATTGTTAAGGGTTTGCCATTCGGAAATAAAGGCGGTATAAGCATCCATATGTCGATATAAGGGCGCATCTAGATGAATCATTATTCCCCCAGGTGACAACAACCGATAACATTCACGCATGACATTCTTAATGGCAAAAGTGGGAATTTCATGCAATAAAATATGAGAGACAATTAAATCAAATGTTCCGTCTGGAAAGTTCGTGTTTTCCGCATTTTGTTGAGAGAAATTAACTCGTTTATTTAAGGCTTCTGCCCGAGCGTGAGCATATTGTAACATGGGCGCACCAATATCAATCCCATGAATTTCTGCATCGAGATAAGCATCAATATAGGGCAGGGTACTATGACCGACTGCACATCCCATATCCAGTATTTTTTGAGGTTTGAAATTAGGATAATTGGGCTTGAGATAATTTTGAATCACTGAATGACCCATATCATCATTAAGAGTTCCTAACCAACCGCGACCATAAACAAAAACACCCCGATCATAAATGGCGCCGACTGCGAGGTCGTTTTCAATGATTTCAGTATGATATCCTCCAGGCATACAATGAATATCAACTTCGGTCATATAAGCCGGAATTTTGAAGTTTGGATCGAGTGTTAAAGACCCGATTTGATTTTGTATATTTTTAGCTTTTATAATCAGTTCGGGAAGTTGACGTTCAACACTTGAACCGACAGACTCCCACATCATTTCCTGTTGAAATCGCTTTAAAATACTCCACCAGCGATAATAGGATTGATCTTGCATCGCCTGTAAAATATCATGGCGATTTTGGGGAGGATGTTGATGTTTTTGTTCAAAGTTTGGCTTGGCAACATTTTCATAAATTTTTTTATTGTTTGATGCCATTTGACGGTTAATATGAACAGATAGACTTTGCATGAAGTTTTGACGGGCTAACTCATCATGCGTCGTTTGGGGCATCATTGAGTGTTGAAATTGTGAGTTCATGGTTTAGGTGGTGTCAAAAAACAAAGAAGTTACTAGGGTCATAAATCCCCCCAATATTGGGAGTGTGTGAGTTCGATGAAAGGCTGATTGTTGGAAAATGCAGGCGTTAAAATGGGGTCTTGAGACTCAGACTGTCTCGAACTCCGATTCAGTGATTTTCTATTTAGATCTTCTTAAAGATTGGCTGTTGTTTGCTGTATGGGTTGATACGGTAATTTTTGAATGAAATCTGGTAAAATATCATCTAAATTTCAACGCCAAGTTTTTATTATGAATTATAAACAATCAAGAATTCAATCGCTAAAGTTCACTGAAATCTAGACAAATTTTGATAGAATGAACACCACAGGCGAGTTTTGAAAAGGTAAAGGACTGCTAAAACGTGGAAATAGATGATTTTTTGAGTGTTCCGCCGATTCCAGAGGATTGGGGTGGAGATGGTCAAAGTCGTATGAGTTTATCGGGGCGGCGAACCGCTATTTCTGATGAGTATAAACCTCGTGAGTATCTGTTATTTGATAGCAATTTAGTTTCCGAAGAAAACGACTGGAAAATTCCTGGAATGCCGGAAAATATAGCCCCTATAACCCGTCGTTTGTTGAGTTGGCATGATTGTGGCGCATCAACAGCTAAAGTCGTTTTCCCGCCTGAATTTACTGCCCCAGAAGGCATTTTTACCGCAGACTTAGAGATTTTTGTATTAACAGGTGAAGTTCAAGTTGGGGAATGGAAGCTACCCAAACATGGCTATTCTTTTATTCCGGCTGGTGTGAAAGTTGGGGAATGGAAAGTGTTAGGAAATCAACCCGTTGAACTCCTCTGGATGGAAAATGGGCCTGTTCCGTTGCAGTATAAATTCGCTGAAAATACGGTTCCAAATGCGAGAATTGGTGATTATATTCCCGCACTAGATACTAAACTTTTACCTTGGGCTACAACCAATACCGTTCAATTTGAGGTCGCCAAGAAAAAATGGTTAAGAAAAACTCAGAATGGTGGGGTTTGGTTGTTAACAATTTTTCCTCACTATGATGGTCACTATTCTATGATTCAAGCCTACAATGAAGATGATTTTTGCCTATCTGGATATTTGGATCTTGGAGATTATCGAGTTCAGAAAGATGGCTATTGTTACTGTCCTAACTTGAGTATTCTTCCTCGTCACATTACGGATGAGGGATGCTTATTTTTCGTTAGAGTTGATCGAGATTTATCAAAACAGGGAACTGTAATTTCTTATAAAAATGATTAAAATTTAATCACAACTTTTCCACAATTTTTACCCTTGAGTAAATAATCTACTGCCGAGGGAATCGATGCAATTCCTCTAAATTCTGTGGAATCAACGATGACTTTAATTTGACCGGATTCGAGTAAATTAAACAAGCGATTTCTGGCTTCTGCACTATGTTCTTGATAGAGTGGCATCAAAAATCCTCTGACTGAAGCCCCTTTCCAAAACAATTTTTCATAAATTCTAGGTTGATTGACAACTTCTAACTGTTCTGCATATTCAGAAATAAAACCAACAACAACTAAACGACCTCTAACCGCTAAATGATTAACAGAAATATCAAAAACTTTGCGACCAATACATTCAAAAACTAAGTTAATTCCTTTCGGATATTCTCGTTGAAGAACCTCGTTGATATCTTCTGTGCGATAATTAATTACTCTGTCGCAACCGAGTTTTTTCAGTAGGTTTGCTTTCATTTCTGAACCACAAGTTCCGATGACATGATTTCCCGCTAATTTTGCTAATTGAACGGCGATATGTCCTGTTCCTCCTGCGGCTGCGGTGACTAATATTGTCTCCTGAGTTGTCATTTCTCCCACTTGTTCTAGGGCGACTAAAGCTGAAATTCCAGTGGGAATTATTGTTAAGATTTCTGGGGTTGCTTCGGGAACTTTGATAGCGAGATTTCCATCAATCACTTGATATTCGCTATATCCACCCCCTCGAACTGTTGTAGCGACAGTATCCCCTATTTTAAAGGTTGTAATATTTTTACCAACTGCTATTACTTCTCCCACTGCTTCAACGCCTAGTTCAAAGGGTAGAGTGGGGTTAAAATAGGGGATTTTTCCTTGACATAATAAAGTATCAAAGCCTGCATTGACTCCAGCAAATTTATTTTGAATAATAATTTCATTTTCAGCAGGTTCACGTAGGGGAATAGTAATGATTTCAACAGCAGATTTAAAGTCAGTGCTAACTTTACTTGCGATTAATTTTTTGTAGGTTTGATGGTTCATTGAATATTAAATTACATCATAATTTTTTAAAATCTTATTCATTTCAAAAATTTTTCTATTAAGTTAGCAATCGTTTCATATTGTTGATTCATCATCCAAAGTGTACCGTTTTCAATCATAATCTCTTGACTGTGAGGAATAGCTTCTGATAACCAAGATTGATTTTCGGGTTTAGCTAAACCTACTTTTTCTAAAGGTTCTAACGCTTTATCTCCGGTTAAAACTAGAGTTTGAGATTTAATCTGTTTAAATCTTTCTTTCGCCAACAGACAATATTTTCCTACAGCAACACCTGGATATATAGGAGAAGCGAAACATTTTAAATCATCAATCACACAGCGATGATTTAACTCTCCATTTCCCACATAGTTAACACGAGCAAGCCAACATTGCATTAAATGAGAACCATCTTCTTTTATTTGAAATCCAATTGAATATCTCTGCACGATTTTTTCCTGTTCTTCGGCATCAAACCCATGCACATTACAAAGGATTAATTGATTGATTCGTTCAGGATAAGTCGCTGCAAGTTCACCTGCAATATAACCGCCCGTTACACTTCCGAGAACATGACTTTTTTCGATTCCTAAGTGATCCCAAAGTTCAATCACATTTTTAACATAATCAGCAACAGAATATTCTCTAGGCGGTTTATCTGAATCTCCTAACCCCATTAAATCCATCGCAATGACTTGTCTTTTCTCAGCTAAAATCGGAATAAGTTCTCGAAATTCATCACTGCTTCGAGGGGTCATGTGTAGCAGTAAAATCGGTTCTCCTTCGCCAGCAATGCGGTAGAGAATTTGTCCGTCTTCTGTATCTAGATAAGCTCTTTTCACTTGTGATTTCATTATTGCTATTTTTCTGTTAAGAAGGTAATCTAATTTAAAATTATTACATTCGTTCTTCTTGAATCAAAGTCCGTTGATAAATTTGATGATTTTTGAACCATTGCCAGGTGCGGGCGCGATAATTATTGCAAGGGCTAATTTGAATCATTTCATAAATATAAGCATCCGGTATTCCTTTATAAGCCAACCATAAAATGAGAGTAGAGTCATCAGCTTCCCAAGCTTTCCCGGTAATACGTTCGGTATCAAAAATCAGTTTATTATCTTGATAGGTTGCTGGAAATTGATGTTCTTCTTGTTTACCATTTTCCCACTGATAACGGTTAATTTGAAAATAGGAATAATCCCCCGTTTGGGGAAATTGACAAGTTAAATGAGATTGATGTTCATCAATAATTTTCCCTTCGGTGTTAACGAGGGTATAAGTTCCTTTCCAGTCACCTTCATGGCGGGCTAAAACAGGCATTTGTTCGCGTAGGTTCACCCTAATTAATCCTCCTCTTTTCAAGTTTTGATTTAAGAATACCTAAGTTTAACAAAAGAATGATGATTTTTTTGCTTTTTTATAAACTTTTTAGTTTTGTTAATACCACCAGGGGTCTAAAACAGATTGTATTTTAGTTAACAGGGCTTTTTTACGGAAAAATCGCTGCATTGAAGCTGCCCCCATTCGTGAACCTCCCAAACCTGAACATTTAAACGAATTTTTTTCACCTTCATTAATTAAAGCAGTTAAAGCTGCATCGTTAATACTAATTGCCCCTGCTTCTATCTGTTGAGCGATTTCTAATGCTTCTGTTTGTGAAGCTGCAAAAACGGCTGCACTCAAGCCATAAATGCTGTCATTAGCGAGTTTAATTGCTTCTTTGGGAGATGAAAAACTCATCACAGGCATCAGAGGCCCAAAGCTTTCTTCGGTCATTATTTTCATCCGATGATTAACCTGAGTTAACACCGTTGGACGACACCAAAATCCCCCATTTAATTCTTCAACTCGACCTCCAGTATTAATAATAGCACCTTTTTCAGTTGCATCTAACAAATGTTCAGCAATAATGGTTGCTTGTTTAGCTGAAATAATCGGCCCAATTTCACCGCTTTTAAGGTCAGGATAGTTGAGAGATAACTGATTGGCTTTTTCAACGAGTTTATTCACAAAAATATCCTGTATTGACTCAGCAACATAAATGCGTTCTATGGACAAACAAGACTGTCCGGCGTTAATCACAGAACCCCATAAAATAGCTGAGGTTGCTTGTTCTAAATCAGCCGACTCTAAAACAATAACAGGATCTTTTCCTCCCAATTCTAAAAACGCCGGAATCAACTGTTTAGCAGCTAATTCAGCAACTTTTTTGCCTGTTGAAACACTTCCTGTAAAACAAATCGCATCAACATTTTCAATGAGATGTTTTCCGGTTTCTCCTGCCCCTTCAACATAAGCTAAAATTTGGTTTAACTGGTGAACAGACTGAATTGTTTTAACGAGTGGCTTAATAAATCGAGGGGTTATTTCACTGGGTTTAATCAGAACTGCACAGCCAGCTAATAATGCCGGAATTGCATCAATTAAAGACAGTAAAAAAGGGAAATTCCAAGGACTAATAACTCCAACCAAAGGATAAGGAACCAGTTGAGATTTAATCTGAATAAATGGAATCGCGGTAGTTTTTTCTTCTGTTAAACAAAGTTCTGGCGCGAGTTTACACCATCGATCTAAACTAGAAATAACACCATCAACTTCCATCACTGACTCTCTCATTCTTCCCGTATCTTCAACTAAAGCTTGAATTAAAGCTTGTTTTTCAGAAATAAGGGCTTGCTTCCACTGTTGTAAAACTTCGATTCTCTGATGAATATCTAAGCTTTTCCAATAGGTTTGAGCTTGTCGTAAATGATGACAATTTGCAGTAATTTCTGCCTCGCTGGGAGGGGTAATAAAATAGTCAATTGTTCCGGTTCTGGGATTGCAAACTTGAATTGTGTTGTCCATGTTTTAAATAATTTCCTGTTGAATCAAGTGATTAATCGTTTGTTGCTGAGTTTTAATAAAATGTTGGCGTTCAATCTCTCCTTCTAACATGGTATTTGCGGGATAAAAATCAGTTTGTTGATAAGTTTCAGTATACAATCCTGAACGATGACGTGCTAACAAATTTTGAATTCCAGGGCGTTGGCGGTTGCGTCGGAGGGCGGCTAAATCAATTTCTGCAAAAGCTGCCATACTTTCTCCCGCTCCCGTTTCAGCCAGTAAAATACCTCGATAGTCGATAATTTTGGAACCGCCATCAGTTGAAGAACTGGGAAGCGGAGTGTTAATAATTCCTGCTGTATTCGCGGAGATAACATAAGCCATATTTTCCACAGCGCGAGACACTTTAGCGGCTTCTTTGGGGAGTCTAGCATCACCATAAATTTCTGAGGTTGGATGCAAGAAAATTTCAGCCCCTCGTGTTGCAAAAGTTCGAGCAAGTTCAGGAAATAATATTTCATCGGAAGCGATAGTTGCTAAATTGCCAATTTCTGTTTTTGCCACAGGAAAAACCCCAGCTAAACCATAACAATCTAGATATTTATCCCAAACATCATGGGGCGTAGGCGTGTACATAGAATTCAATCTTCGATACCGCAAAACCATTGTCCCCGATGGATTGAAAATAAAGCAGTTTTGAAAATATAAACCCGGAAAATTAGGATCAACTTCATAGGCATTTCCCGCCAGAAAGATCTTGAATTTTTGTGCAATTTCTGCTAATCTATCATAAATAGGATCATCCATTTCTAAACAGGCTTTCTGCGCCCAAATACCTAACGGTTCCCCCATCGGAAAACCTGTTAACCAATATTCAGGAAGTAACACCAAACGACAGTCTGAACCAATAAACGCTAAACTTGCGGCAATTTTCCCCCCCAAACTCTCCACAGCTTTCGTCATTATGCTTCGAGCTTCAGAAGGGCTACTCGCAAAATTAACCGCCTGACAAGTTAACTGAAGTGCTAAGGCTCGAAAAGATTCGGTTTCTGTTGGGTTTGCTGTCATAGGAAATAAGGCTTTGCTCATATTCGTTGTTAAAAGATGTTACATCATTCTTCTGAAATTAAACTACTTTTTTGAATTTTTTATCTCAGTTTTTTGATTGAGCTTTATAATTTTTTGTTAAGTAACTTATATAGTGCTACGCGCTAGGGAACAGGGA
>NZ_LATL02000018.1 GCF_000972705.2 Limnoraphis robusta CS-951
ATATACGCTTCTAGTACCGAACATGATAGAGGATTGCGCGTTACAGGCAGGCTTACAGACTGCCCCACAATTGAAATCATCTTCGCGCCATTGAGATCTGCATCTCCTTTCCACCCACAATGACCGCACTTAAAAGTCTTGCCGCTACGGTAAGACTTTCCTTGTTTTGGGTGTATATGCAGGCATTTGTGGCAAGTTTGACTGGTATATCGAGGAGAAACAGCTACCACTTCAACCCCAACTTTTACTCCTTTGTATTCAAGAAATTGTCGAAGTTGATAGAACGCCCAACTATTAGATCTTCTGCGTTCAGTCTTGTTTCTAGGTTGAGTATTAGCTCTGTCTCTGATGCCCGTCAAATCTTCTACAGCCACACTAGCTTCAGTCTCTATAGCGCGAGAAATGATTTGTTTACTTATGTTGTGGTTTACCCAGGTAAGATAATCGCTTCTCTCTACCAGATAGCCGTTTCAGGAGTCGTTTTGCTCCCTTTGTGCCTTTCTTTTGAACAGAAGCCCTAACTCTAGAAAACCTATTTCTGACCTTTGTAATGTTTTCGCCGCTCCAATTAAATCCCTCGGATGTAACAGCAATATCGCGGCGACCTAAGTCCACACCAATAACATTGTCTGTATTTTTGGGAGATGGAGTTTGATCTTTAATCTGGATATGGATGTAGAGTTTACCGTCTCTATGTTTTGACAGAGTTGCTGATGTTGGCGTTTTTCCTTTCAGCTTCCCTATCTGATAGCTTCCTAAAATCAAGTGAACCCGCTCTCGCCCCTCTACTGTGGACAGACTAACGGTTTGATCTTTTTCCCTGTAGGAAAAAATCCTTGCGTCATAGTCTGCCGAAGTTGCTTTGAAAGTTTTAACTGGGCGTTTCTTTAAAGCGGCTGTTTTGCGATTAGAAGCAACCCTGGCGCAAGCCCTGACAACGAGGTTTGCTGACAATCCAAAACACTCTCTAACAGTTTTATAAACCTCAGCTTGTATCTTATTCTTGTTCTTGATTTTAGGATTGACGGTGCTATTTATATAGTTACAAGCATCTGCAAATTCCCCTAAAGTTAAGTCAAGCCTTTTCGCCTGTTCAGGGGTGGGTTGGATTTTGCAAACTATAGTCAACACTTGTTCCATGTTTTGATTATATCACCTAGATGAAAGCTTGACTTAGGCGACTAAAGTCGCTCGTGTCGAGCTTCCTCCCCGCAATGAATCACGGGGCTTCCGCTAACCCCGGACTATTTCCCGTGAATTTCTAGCCAGACTGGTTCGCCAATCCGGATTCTGTGCCACAATTAACTTAAACGCTCTGTTGGATCACAGCAGAGTCAATATCTCGTGCGAACAGTGATCAAGGACTGGGTTCTGCGACACTAAGCCTGATTTTGACAAGGTTGCATCAATTGTATAATGAGCTAGGAAAAACACCAAAAACTCATTAAAAATAGACCCTTAGATTCTCAATTTCCTGATTGTTTTTTTAATCAAAAATCCCTATTTTTTCCTTGGGGGAACATCCTATAACCCCGAAAAAGCGTTAACTAAAAATCAGAACCTTATTCCCATAGACTGCTGTTTAATTTTTAAAATGCCGATTTTTTTAGACGATAAACCCTCCTATGCAAATGATTGGTCAACTTTTAGATAGACGGTATCGCATCGTTCAAATCCTCAGTTCTGGGGCCTTTGGACAAACCTATCTTGCGGCTGATACTCGTCGTCCTGGTCATCCTCAATGTGTCGTTAAACAACTTCGTCCTCCCAATAATAATTCTAATATTCTGAAAACGGCATTACGATTATTTGAAAAAGAAGCGGAAATCTTAGAAAAGTTAGGACGACATAATCAAATTCCTCTGCTTCTGGCTTACTTTAAAGAACACAATCATTTCTACCTCGTAGAAGAATATATCGAAGGACATTCACTCACCAAAGAACTGGTTCCGGGTACACCTTGGCCGGAAGAAAGAGTGATCAAATTACTAGAAGAAATCTTAGAACTGCTTCTATTTGTCCATGAACAAGGGGTGATTCATCGAGATGTCAATCCCTCCAATATTATTCGCCGTCGATCTGATAAAAAATTGGTTCTGATTGACTTTGGTTCAGTCAAAGAAGTGACTCATCAATTCTTAAATGGGAATAGTCAATCGATGCGAACTATTGCGACGGGAACCCCTTCTTATATGCCGATTGAACAGTTTCAAGGTAATCCCCAATATAGTAGTGATCTTTACGCGGTGGGGATGATTGCCATACAAGCGGTTACCGGATTAGAAGCCTCTGATTTACCCAAATTACAAGACCCTAATCTTTCAGGGCCAGAAGATATCACTTGGCGAAATCGCGCTCGAGTCAGTGCAGGTTTTGCCAAAATTATTGATAAAATGGTACATCATTATTATGGGAAACGTTATGCTGCTTGTATCGATGTTATCTCCGATTTACGAAAACTAACCGGACGTTCAGACTTTACCTATGTTCCCAATTCTAGCCCATCAAACTCGGCAAAACCGATTAAAAATTGGGGTAAAATAGCCGGAGTGACGGCAACAGGTTTAGTCGGATTTTTGGTAATCTTTGGATTGATCAAAGTCTTAAATCGTCCCGATCCGGTAAAAGCCCAAGTCGCCTTTACTCAAGGGGTTGACAAACTCGAAAAAGGCAATCCAAAAGCCGCAGTCAAAACACTTTCTCAAGCGATTCATTACAACCCCAATAATTCCGAAGCCTACCGTCAACGGGGAAATGCTCACTACCAGTTGCAAGAATACCCAAAGGCAATAGAAGATTATACCGAAGCTATTAAACTAAATCCCAACTACACAAACGCCTATTTTAATCGGGGATTAGCCCGTTATGAGACTCAAGATTTCTCCGGGGCGATCGCCGACTATTCTAAAGTTATCGAGTTAGAACCTCAAGATGTTGATGCTTATTATAAACGAGGATTAGCTCAATATGCTCTAGAAAATTATCAAAAAGCAATAGAAGATTATAGCGCCGCCATTCGTTTACAATCGGATAATCCTCTTGCTTATCGATCACGGGGAATCGCCCGAGTTGATGCTGGAGATTTACAAGGTGGACTTGCTGATTATACCGAAGCAATTCGACTTGATCCTGAAAATATTTTAGCTTATTATGATCGGGGAAGAACACGCTTTCATTTAGGGGATTATCAAGGCGCTCTCAGCGATTATGATCGCGCTATTGAACTCGAACCTAACAACAGCGCTGTCTATGGAAATCGCTGTAGTACCCAGATTAACCTCAGCCAACATCAAGCCGCAATTGATGATTGTACAAAAGCCATTGAACTTGAACCGAACGCTGTGGCTTATAATAATCGCTGTGTTGCTTATTTGAATTTACAAGAACTCGACAACGGACTGGCTGACTGTACAAAAGCCATTGAACTCACACCAAAAGATCACAAAGCCTATAGTAATCGTGGAATGGTCTATGTTGCCAAACAAGATTTTGTTTCAGCGATCGCCGATTATACAAAAGCAATAGAACTCAACCCTAATGATGCTCAATCTTACAGCAATCGGGCAGTTGCTTACTACCAACTTCAAGATTATAATCGAGCGATCGCCGATTATGTACAAGCTATTCGTCTCAAACCCGACTATGCAACAGCCTATTATGGACGGGGATTAGTCCGAGTCACTTTAGGGGATAAAAGCGGTGCAATTAATGATTTTCAACAAGCCGGACAACTCTATTTAGAACAAGGATTAACGGGAGGATATCGAGATGCTCAATATCAAATCCAACAGTTAAAATAAACCCAGTTTGCCAACAATTTCACCTCTTATTTATCGCTTGCTAAGATCTCGGCGTTCGGTTCTGTTAAATACCAGGCTCGTAACACTTCAGCTACTGTCCAAGCTTGAGCGGGACATCCACAGGGACGCATCGGTGCATTTCCCTCAAAAATCTCACTCATACTTCCGACACCTGCTGCCAATAAATGATCGATCAGGGGTTGTAAATACCGACGGGCTTGGGCCGGATTTTTGTAAACTCGTAGATGAGCCAGAACAAATGGCCCCATCAACCACCCCCAAACCGTACCTTGATGGTAGGCACCATCTCGTTTGAGTAGATTTCCCGTGTAAATGCCTTGATATTGGGGATCATCAGGAGCCAAACTGCGAAGCCCATAAGAAGTTAACAGTTCTTGAGCGCAAATATCAACCACTTGACGCTGACGTTTGGGGTTTAACAAACCAGCATAGGAGTTAGCACCCAAAGGAGGCAAAGAAACCGCTAAGATTTGATTGGGGCGCAAACAGGCATCATTTCCCAGAGGCGTATCGATCACATCGTAACAATATTCTGCCGCTTCATTCCAAAACCTCACAAAGCCTTTCGCCGTTTGTTGAGCCAGTTGTTGATAGTCGTCGTAGGGTTTACCGAGTTGTTGAGCAAAACGCATCATCATCTGAAGTGCATGATACCAGAGCGCATTCACTTCTATCGGTTTTCCGATACGCGGTGTGACCACCCAATCTCCGACTTTAGCATCCATCCAAGTCAGTTGAGTACCGGCTTCTCCTGCGTAGATTAAACCATCCTCTGTATCGAGGTGAATATTATAACGAGTTCCCCGTTTATACCAGTCGATAATCTCCGCTAAAATGGGAAACAGTTCTTCGATGAACGCTTGATCCCCACTGGCATCAACATAAGCTCGAATCGCTTCAAAATACCACAGTGTCGCATCAACGGTATTATAGTCAGGCTGATCGCTGCGATCGGGAAAACGATTCGGAAGCATTCCTTGATCAACGTATTGAGCAAAGGTTCTCAAAATAGAGCGAGCCACATTCAACCGTCCCGTATACAGGGTTAAACCGGGAAGGCTAATCATCGTATCTCGCCCCCAATCCCCAAACCAAGGATAACCTGCAATAATGGTTTTACCATCAGGTTCTTCGGGAGTCGGACGATCGACAATAAACTGATCTGCCGCTAATATTAATTGCTCAATCCAGGCGGGGGTTTTTTCAGTCAGGGATGAATTTTTAATCAGTTGTTGTTCGTATTGATGACGGGACTCAAGCGCAATTTGACCATCGAGTTGGGGATGGGGGGTGGTACTGGTGACAAAGGTGATCGACTGTCCGGCTTCTAGGGTGGTATAAAAGGTGGCACCGTGTAGATGATCCTCGACATCATCTAAGCCCCGTTCCCGTTCAACAGCTAGGTCAAAGCCATAATACCAGGGATGAGTTGCGGTTGAGATAGCCACTTTTGCCCCATCGGTTAGTAAGTAGATGGGCGTCGCCAGTTGAAAGGCTTTGATGCAAATCCCATGTTCAATGGTATCAACTTGAATCGGCCATTGATTGGCGTGGGTGTTGTGGTGGTAGTCTCGGTGATTGACTAAGGCTCTCAGGGTGAGCGTCATCGGTTGAGTCGCACGACGGAGCGTATACTGAACGTAGGTTGTATTTTCTCCTTGCTGCATCCAAACCCGTTTTTGCAGCAGTGCGTCTGCACAGGCAAATTCCCAGGTGGGGATTGTCCCATCTAAATAAAAGCGTTCTAGATTTTTGAATCCCTCTGGATCAATTTTGCCGTCCGCCCAACGATTCGTGTAAATTGGAAACAACCGATTGTCATAGCTGACTGTCTCATCAAACTTTGCTAAGAGTAAAGTCCGACCCAAAGGTGGATGCAGAGCAGCTAATAGTAATCCGTGATATCGACGGGTTAACACGCCTGCTATTGTACCTGAAGCGTAACCACCTATCCCGTTGGTGACTAGCCATTCTCGGGATTCAGCAGATGCCAGATCACAACAGATTTCTCGCCCAAATGTAATAATCATGCTTGATCTCCTAACTTGCACTCAGTTTATCTCTCTGGTTTTCTGTCAATCTTCTGAGGGTAATGGTTCAGTAATAAAGACTGAGTTTTTATTGTAGATGCTGATTGGGACTTAAAAGAAATTCTATTTTTTCTTTTAAGAGTTGTCTAGGGAGCGGTGATATTTTTTTGAACACCCAATCAACTGAAATGAGTTAAAACAGACCCAATAAAACTTCTATCTTGAACTTGTTATGATATTATAAAGTATGTTAATGAATCCCAAAAATATCAAAAGAGCGATTGTAATTGGGGCAGCGAGTGGACTATTAGTGATTAGTACCACTGTAGCTCTTATTAGTTTACTTCCCCTTTATAGTCGCATCAAACAACAAGAAGAACAGAATTTATTGTTTCAGGCTGAAAAGAATGCCATTGCTCTCAATACGATTTTTCAACAAGCCAAAGAACAAGGCTTACAGTTCGCTCAAAATCCTCAAATAATACCGATTTTTAACGCCTCCGATGAAACTTTACAAGGGTCTAATAACTTAGAAAGTATTCGCACGACACTTGAAAAAGATCTCAATCAATTTAGGGTCGGAATTCTCTATATAAATTCTCAAAATCAAAATAAAATTGAGGTAGGTAAAGCTATTCCTCCTGAAGTTTTGAATCTTTTAAATACTTCCTCTACTTCCTCTCAAATCAAGCTCTTTTGGATCGATCAAGATTTTTACTTTACGGTTGCAAATCCAGTAATCGCTTCAACAAAAATTGCAACAAATATTACTCTATTTCGATTGCCTAAACTTGAAAATTTGACAGATTGTACTCAATTTTCAAGAGCTTGTCACACGATTTTGGGCATCCGACAACCGCAAAAAACAGAATCATTTTTTCCTTTAGATAAGCGGGAATATAAATCCAATCATCTCCTGCTAGAAGATGAGTCTATTAAGATTGCGATTGAAAAAGCAATTCAAGGTGAAACCGGGGCATTATGGTGTAAACAATGTGACTATTTTATTGGTTATAGTCCAGTTCCAAGCATTAATGGAAGTTTTATAGTAGCTACGGGTAAAATTCAACTTTATTCTTCTATTTACCAACAATTTTTAACCGTTGCTGGTACAATTGTAATTTTAATTGGACTGGGAACGCTAGGAATTGTGTTAATCTTGCGTCCCCTGACGAATAAAATGCAAACCGAAATTTTTGAACGTCAAAAAGCCGAAATCGCCTTACGCAAAGAAAAAGACTTTAATCAAACTCTCTTTCATGCAAATCCAGCTTTTCTTATTGTGCTTGATCCCGAAGGAAAAATCAAATTAATGAATGATGCGATGCTGAGTGCTTTAGGTTATACCCTAGAAGAAGTTCGGGGTACAGATTATTTAGCAACCTTTGTTCCTCGAAAAGATAAAGACTCTTTACCTTGGGTATTTGAGTTAATGATTCATCGCCGACTTCCCATCCGAACTGAAGAAAAAGTCTTAACAAAAAATGGCAAGGAAATTATTGTAGAATGGTATGGTCGGGCAGTTTTTAACTCAGAAACCGACGAATATGAACACTTTTTAGGTGCAGGACTTGATATCACTGAACGCAAGCAAGTTGAAGAAGAATTGCAACTCCTTCAACGCATTACAAAAGCCGTGAGTGTGGCTTCAGATTTTGACTCAGCGATTGATGTAGCCTTGCATTTAGTTTGTGAAACAACCGGTTGGGAATTTGGCGAGGCTTGGGTACCGAACCCCGAACAAACTTATTTAGAATACAGTTCAGTCGGTTATGGAAACACAGCCAATGCTACAGCATTTCGTCAGGAAAGTCATAGCCTCAGATTTGCACTGAATGAAGGATTACCGGGGCGAGTTTGGTTTTCTCAAAAACCCGAGTGGATTCCTGATATTTCTCGAGAAGCGGAAATTCAATTTCCTCGCAGTTCAATTGCCAATCAATATGAATTTAGAGCCGGATTTGGTGTGCCAATTTTGGCAAATAATCAAGTGCTAGCTGTATTGATATTTTTAATGTCTATTCCCAAAAATGAAGACAAGCGTTTAGTTGAACTGATTTCTTCTGTTGCCACCCAACTGGGGGCTGTGTTTCAACGCAAGCAAGCTGAGGCGAAATATCGAAATATCTTCAAAAATGCTGTTGAAGGTATTTTTCAGATGAATTTAGAAGGCGAATATACCAGCGTTAATCCAGCATTAGCAAAAATATTAGGTTATGATTCTCCCGAAAACCTAATTCAAAATCAAGCAAATCTCCAAGCAATTTACCTTGATGATAAACAATATTTTAAGTTGATTCAACGCTTAAATGAACAAGCTGAAGTCTGCAATTTTGAATCTCAAGTTTATCGCCGGGATGGACGTTTAATCTGGATTTTACAAAATGTAAGAGCTATTTATAGTCCCAGAGGAAAACGAGTAATTTTCTATGAAGGCTCTGTGATTGATATTACTAATCTTAAGAAAACCGAGGCAAAATTACGTTATAGTGCCTCTCACGATGCCCTGACAGACTTATGGAATCGGGCTTTTTTCATGCAAAAACTCAGACAGTCTATTCAATCTATTCATGAACAGCCTGATCACACCTTTTCAGTTTTATTTTTAGATTTAGATGGGTTTAAATTGATTAATGATAGCTTAGGTCATGCGATGGGAGATCTATTACTGATTGAAATTAGTAAGCGTCTGAAAAACTGTATTCGTGGTGGTGATATTTTGTCTCGATTAGGAGGTGATGAATTTACAATTTTGTTAGAAAATATTTCGGATCTTAGTGAAACCAAAGAAATTGCTTCCCGAGTATTAAAAGCCTTGAATAAACCGTTTACCCTCCAAGGTCATCAAGTCTTTATCGGGACCAGTATTGGTATCGTTCAAGCAACCTCTGACTATCACTTCCCTCCAGAGATTTTGAGAGATGCAGATACTGCTATGTATCGCGCTAAACAGCAGGGAAAAGGATGTGCTGTTATTTTTGATGCCGCGATGCGAACAGATACTTTGAGGCGTTTACAAATTCAAACGGATTTACGATGGGCAATTGAACGAGAAGAATTTCAACTTTACTATCAACCCATTATCGAATTGAGTACCCGTAAAATAGCAGGATTTGAAGCTTTATTGCGCTGGGATCATCCCAAAGAAGGGTTTATTTCTCCGACTGAATTTATTCCCGTTGCTGAAGAAACAGGTTTAATTGTACCCATTGGAGAATGGGTTTTACGAGAGGCTTGTCTTCAGCTTCATCAGTGGAAAGAGAAATTTGTTAATCATTCTTCTTTAGTGATGAGTGTGAATTTATCAAGTCAACAGTTTACCACAGATTTAAGTCAACGGATTGATAAAATCCTACAGGAAACTCAGGTTTTAGGACGAGAATTAAAATTAGAAATCACCGAAACCGCTATTATGACTGATCCGCAACTGGCGATCGCCACTTTAAATGAATTGAAACAGCGAGAAATTATGATTTGTATTGATGATTTTGGGACGGGTTATTGCTCCTTAGGATATTTGCATCAATTTCCGGTAGATATCCTCAAAATAGACCGTTCTTTTGTCAATCAAATGTCCGTTGAGGATAAACGAGAAATTGTCAGAGTGATTGTTGCCCTCGCTAAAAGCTTGAAAATGGATGTGATCGCCGAAGGAATTGAATTAATGGATCAATATCTTCAGTTAAAAGACCTTAAATGTAAATATGGTCAAGGCTACTATTTCTCAAAACCCCTACACCGACACGAAGCCGAAGAGTGGTTAGTCGGAACTCGTAAAGTCAGCTAATACAGGGAACAGGAGAAACAGTTTACAGTAACCAGTGACCTGTTACCAGTGAACAGTGACCTGTTACCTGTTACCTGTTACCTGTTACCAGCGCGAAGTGCGATCTTGGGGTTACGCCTGCGTAGAGCAACTTCGTAAGAGAGTGAACAGTAACCAGTGATAACTAATAACTAATAACTGTAAACTGTAAAAACTGGTAACTGTAAACTGTAAACTGTAAACTGTAAAAGCTGTTCACTGTAAACTGTTTCTCCTGTTCCCTACTTCTTATTTTTATTGGCAAAATAAGTTTGAAACATTTGCTTGGCAACCGGCGCCGCAGAAACCGAACCATAACCGCCATTTTCAATCACCACAGCAATGGCAATTTCTGGATTAGCGGCAGGCCCAAACCCCACAAACAGGGAGTGCGATCGCTGGCCTAAGACCTCAGAAGTTCCCGTTTTACCGCCTGTTAGGGGCAGGCCATCCTTCATCCCCTGGCCCGTGCCATACTCAACCACAGCAACTAACCCCTCTTTAATGGTATTAATCGCTTCCGGAGTTAACCCTGTTGGCACAGGTTTTGTTTCCGGGGTATTCGTCATTGAGGCCAATAAATGGGGCTTAACGCGATAACCGCCATTAGCGGCTGTAGAAACCATCACCGCCAACTCTAAAGGCGTCGTTAAAACGGCACCCTGACCAATCGCCATCGTGATAGTATCGCCCAAATACCAGGGTTCACCAAAGATTTTTTCTTTGTTATCTGGAGTCGGAACAAAACCACTAGAGCCTTCCGTTAACTTTAAAAGCTTCAAGTCTGTTGTTCCAATCCCAAAACGCTCGGCCCATTTCGCAATTTCTTCAGCTCCGACATCCATGCCCAAATTGTAGAAAAATGTATTGCTACTGAACGCGAGAGCATCTCTAAAGCCAATCACCCCGTAACCGCCACTATGTTCGTGAAAGGTAATTCCCCCAACGGTAATCGCATCAGAAGTGGCAATCACTGAGCCGGGAGTGTATTTACCTGATCCCATACCTGCTGCCGAAGAGATAATTTTAAACGTGCTACCGGGGGGATATCCTTGCATAGTGCGGTTGAGAAAAGGATTATCTTCCCCTTGCAGAAGTTGCCATTCTTCAGATGAAATCGGTTTAGTAAATATATTCGGATCAAAGCGAGGACTACTGGCCATCGCTAGAACTTCCCCCGTTTTCACATTCAAAGCAACAGCAGATCCTCTTCGATATCCAATCCCTTCTTCTGCTGCTTTTTGGATGGCTAAATCTAGGGTGAGTTTAATCGTTGTTCCTCCGACAGGGGCTTGTTCACCCAACAGTCGGATCTCTTGATTTTGAGCATTCACCTCAATTAAACGCGCCCCCCACACCCCAGAGAGTTGGTCATTGGCACCTGCTTCTAATCCCAATTTGCCGACGATCATTCCCATCGGATATTCCGGGTTGGCTTTTAAATCTTCTAGAGTCGCTTCGCCAATATAACCAATCACATGAGCGGCTACATCTCCATGAGGATAGTAACGATTGGAATCACTGTGAATTTTCACACCCGGTAACTTGAGAGCGTTTTCTCCAATCCAAATAAAGGCTTCTGGTGTTACCGACTGGGTAAGGCGAACAGGAGCAGCCGATTCATAGTCTACACGCTCTAACTTGGCGATAATTTGCTCAGTGGGGATATCGAGAACCTCGCTGAGTTGAGCCGCTGTCTTTTGCCATTGAGCCTTTGTTTGTTCCTTTGGCCACAAATAGACGGCTCGAGTTTGACGATTCGCCGCCAGAGGTTGATCATGGCGATCCAAAATCAAACCCCGATTAGACGGAATCGGCAACAGACGAATCCGATTTTCTTCAGCTCTGAGTCGGTTTTGCTTCCCGTCTATCAGTTGCAATTGCACTAAACGATAGATACTGAACCCCATCAGCGTGGTGATCAACAGGATAAATGCGACGGCTCGATAGAGAGAGTGATGGTCACGTTTATCGCGGCTGAGGGGTTTGGAGTAATCGATGGAACGAGTTTCAGACGAAATGGACAATTGACGCACCATAGTCTTTTGACATCCTCTCCTCCCTTTAGGGAGAAGATTCCTCACCACGCCACCTTTAACGGGTGGTCGCGTGCGGGGGGTTTACGCTTCCCAGGACGCTGCTTCAATAACCGGAGTCTTATGCCTTCCTCCACGTCCGTTTAAAGTCTCAGAATGTCCTCCCGCGACTATTAACAAATCTTGTTTTTGTTTGTTTGTGTCTTCAAGTTTGATTTTCTCATTGACTTGAAGACTTCCCTTGTTCTGCCCTCAACTAAAGGAGTTCCAACCTAATCTTCTATTCTGTAGTATTTA
>NZ_LATL02000019.1 GCF_000972705.2 Limnoraphis robusta CS-951
CTTTTCTAAGGGGGATTTAGGGGGATCGTACACTTTTCTAAGGGGGATTTAGGGGGATTCCAAGTCCCCTTTTCTAAGGGGGATTTAGGGGGATCGTACACTTTTCTAAGGGGGATTTAGGGGGATTAAAATTAATCTAACTCAAACTCTTGTTTCCAAGACTCATCTTTTTCCCAAGGCGTTTGGTCAGATTTTGCAAGAAGATAGTTTTCTAACACCAAATAATCCATTTCAGTTCGCATAAAACAGCGATAAGCATCTTCTGGTGTACAAACAATCGGTTCACCTCGCACGTTAAACGAAGTATTGACAATTACACCACATCCCGTGCGTTTTTCAAAGTGGGAAATAAGATTATGATAACGGGGATTGGTGTCTTTATGAACCGTTTGTACCCGTGCTGAATAATCAACATGAGTAATTGCCGGAATTTCTGAACGAGGAATATTCAATTTATCAATGCCGAATAATTGTTGTTGTTCAGCCGTCATCGAAATCCGCAGATTTTCTTGAATTGGCGCCACCAACAACATATAAGGACTCGGGCAATTCATCTCAAAATAATCAGAAACTCGTTCCGCTAAAACCGACGGCGCAAAGGGTCGAAAAGATTCCCGATATTTAATCTTTAAATTCATCACCGACTGCATTTTAGAGTTGCGGGGATCGCCAATAATTGAACGTCCACCCAACGCACGCGGCCCAAATTCCATCCGACCTTGAAACCATCCGATAACGTTTCCATCATCAAGAATTTCCGCCAAACGTGGCATTAATTCCGCATCATCTAATCGCAGATAAACCGCCTTAATTGAGTCAAGATAAAGTTGAATATCCTCATCACTAAATTTCGGCCCCAAATAAGATCCTTTCATCTGATCTTTAGGTGCGGGAATGGTTTTTAACTTTGGTTGTAATGTCGCAATTCCTGAGTTTTGAACAGAGGGAGTTTCAACCGTTGCGCCAACTTCCGCGAACACTTTTTCAGATTCAACCGTTCGAGGTTGATTGTGATATTGATACCACACCGCTAAAGCCGCCCCTAACGCGCCGCCTGCGTCTCCGGCTGCGGGTTGAATCCAAATCTCTTTAAACGGCCCTTCGCGCAAAATACGACCGTTTGCGACACAATTTAACGCCACTCCTCCCGCCATACAAAGATAATCAACATTCAATTCTTTTTGAACGGTTCTTGATAGCCGTAACACCACTTCTTCAGTCACAACTTGAATGGAAGCGGCAATATCCATTTCCCGTTGAGTCAGTTTGCTTTCCGGCTTGCGAGGCGGCCCTTCAAACAGTTGATCAAACTTTTTATTGGTCATCGTTAAGCCGACGGTATAGTTGAAATAATCCATATTCAACCGAAACGTACCATCGTCTTTTAAATCAATTAAATGGGTGAGAATTTTATCAACATAAATAGGTTCACCATAAGGCGCCAACCCCATGAGTTTGTATTCGCCAGAATTCACTTTAAATCCCGTATAATAAGTGAAAGCTGAATACAATAAACCCAAGGAATGAGGAAAGTCAATTTCCCATTGGGGTGTCAGAGAATTTCCTTCTCCTAACCACACCGTTGTTGTCGCCCATTCTCCCACACCATCGAGACATAAAACAGCCGCTCGTTCAAAAGGACTGGGAAAATAAGCCGATGCCGCATGAGACTGATGATGTTCAGAAAACATCAATTTCGGCAGTTTTGCGTGTTTAACGCCGAGGAGTTTAGAAAATTCTTTTTTTAAGACCGTTTTGAGGTAAAGTTTTTCTTTCAACCAAACAGGCATCGCCGTCATAAACGAACGAAACCCATTGGGGGCGTAGCTGAGGTAAGTTTCCAGGAGTCGTTCAAACTTGACTAAGGGTTTGTCATAGAAAACAATATGATCAACATCGAGAAGGGTAATATTGGCTTGTTGTAAACAGTAGCGGATCGCGTGTTCAGGAAAGCGGGCATCGTGCTTTTTTCGGGAAAATCGTTCTTCTTGGGCGGCAGCGATAATCTCTCCATCTCGGACTAAAGCGGCTGCGCTATCGTGATAATAGGCTGAAATTCCCAGTATGTGCATAAATTAGATCTCCTCACAGAATGCGCTATCCCGACTTGTGCGATCGCCTCAAGAGGTGCGCGGACACGGTTCATTAAAAATATCTTCAGATTATACCAATGACGGCCCGACTGCGACGGAAGATTCCGAAAATATTGTTTTCCGAGTCAGGATGCTATCCCAGATCGAAAAAAATGGCGACTATTCTCTGAGTCTAACTCAAAGAATAATCGCTCATCCTATCAATTATCTCGGGCTTTTTTGCACCCGATTTTTTCTAAACCCTACACCCAGTCTAGGTTTCAATTTACTTTTTACCCCGTGAGGTAAAATCGGTGAGATTAGGCTCTCATTTTTGAGTAAGAGGGGGATCGATGAGTCGAGAGGGGAGAAGCGAGTAATAACATCTTCTCTAATAGTCTTGGTGCAATGCGGTTACACCAAACGGCGAGATGACTTTGCCATCCGACTAATATTTCCGGCGAGTCTTTGCGAAGTCCCTCAATTAACACTTCGGCGACTTCTTGGGATGTCATGGGGACAACCCAACGGAATAACTTGAGTCGGCGTGACATATCGGTATCCGTGAGAGTCGGTAACAAAGCGATCACTCGAATATTGTGTTCGGTGAGTTCAGAGCGCAGGGCTTGGGTAAAGCCTAAAATGGCAAATTTGGTTGCTGAATAGGTTGCCATTGTGGGCGCGGCAATTTTCCCCATCAGACTGGAGACGTTAACAATGGTACCTTCTTTGCGAGTCGCCATCCGTCGGGCTATACAACGGGTGATGGTGTACATTCCCATTAAATTGAGGGAAACTTCTTCTTGTAAGTCGGGTAATTTTGACTGTAGAAAGGGCGTTTGGTGCGCGACTCCCGCACAGTTTACCAACAAATCAATCGGCCCTTGAGAACGCCAAGCTTGAGCGATCGCAATGTTGATTTCTACAGGATGCGTCAAGTCTAATGCTAAGGTGACGACTTCGACGCCAAGGGGTTGGATTTCTGTTGCTAATTCTGCCAATTTTTGGCGATCCCGAGCGACTAAAATTAGGCGTTTGACTCCGGCTTTTGCCAGTTCAAAAGCGATCGCTCGACCAATTCCACGGGAAGCCCCGGTAATCAGTGCTGTAGTTCCTTGAATTTTCATCTAAACCTCCAAGGTAAGAAAATGCTGCACAAGTTAAATATCAAGGCTGAAAAAGCCCTGCTCAATGCAGCTTTTCGTGGTCAAATTCTGTTCAATTTCGGAAAAAACTTGTGGGCGAAGGAGTTACTTAGAAAACCGCAGTTTGTGTTCCATCTTTGACACACTGACTTTCAATTGTGTCTTAAACCGCATCTTTGAAGCTAATTGATCTAGACAAGACGTAAGATCCCCCTTGCGGCTTTCCTAAGCGCGAGTCTTGTACTTACGACCCAAGAGTAGAGTAGAGCATGGCTCAGATGTCTCCTTATGACGAGCATGGGTGAGATTGACTCTTCATTTACAACGTAACAGCTCGCTCAAGACTGTGCAACATTTTTTAATAAAAAAACCGTTACATTTCTTTACAAAAGTCAAAATTCTTCTCAGATTGAAGAAAAAGAAAACAGCAAAAAGGTTGGGTTTGCGGAGGTTTAACCCAACCTACGCCGATCAAAAATAGCGTTAACGCAGGGGTATGGCGACGATAAACTCTGTCCCCTCTCCCGGTTGCGAGAGACATTGAAGTTGTCCCTGATGACTGTCAACGATCACCTGATGACAGATATTGAGTCCAAAACCTGTCCCTGTTCCGGCGGGTTTAGTGGTAAAAAAGGGATCGAAAATGTAATTTTTTATCTCCTCAGAAATTCCTATACCATTATCTTTAATTCGGATGATTACTTGTGAGGTAACATTTTGGGGATCATGACTAGAACTCACTTCAGTTTTAATCCAAATTGTAGGTTCAACGGAGGAAGTTTCTAGGCGTCTTTCTTCCAGAGCATCAATCGAATTATTCAGCAAGTTGATAAAAACTTGGTTAAGTTTTCCAGGATAGCAATTCACCTCAGGAAGTTTACCATAGTCTTTCACTAATTTAATCCCACGACCTTTTTTACCTTTGAATTCTGCTTGCAAAATCAAGACAATATCATCAAGTATAGGATGAATATCAACCGTTTTTTCTTCCGAATCATCGCTGCGATAAAAGTTTCTCAAAGACTCAACTAACTGACGAATTCGTTCAGTCCCGCTTTTCATCGATTCGATGACTTGGGGTAAATCTTCGAGGAGAAATTCGAGATCAATTTCCTCTATTCTGTCTTTAATTGCGGGGGAGGGATCAGGATATTCTTCACTGTAGAGTTCGAGCAAATCCATCAGGTCTTGAGCATAATCTTCCACATGAGAGACATTCCCCTTGACAAAAGAAACGGGGTTATTAATTTCATGGGCAATTCCTGAAACCATTTGACCGAGAGTGGAGAATTTTTCAGCTTGGATCAGTCGTTCTTTGGCGAAATCAAGATCACTTAAAGCCTGTTGTAATTGCCGATCATTTTTATGAAAATTATTGAACAGGGTTTGATGATGTAAACCCCGACGAACTCGCCGAGTCAGTTCATCGCTATCGAGAGGATCAAAAAGCCAATCGTTAATTAGGGTTTCCAGATTGTTCAAATGGGATTGAAGGAGTGAGGGTTGAGTCAAAACCAAATAAAAAGCCTTGGCGAAATTCGAGTGAGTTTGTAAGTTTTTGAGGTCTGATAACGCATCAACTGTATGGGAAATCCAAGTGTAAAGAATCAGATGGGGGTGCAGGTGTTCAGCTAGCGTTAAGGCTGATTGAATTTGGTCAGCCGTTTCGACTTTGTACCCTTGTTTTTCCAGAGTATTTTGAAGTGTCCGTTGAGTTTGAACATCCTCATCAATAATCAAAATTGTAGCCATAGTTGATTGCTAAAAGTTGAACGGTTTACCCAATTAACGAGCAGCGAGTCTAGGCAAAGCTGGAAACGCGATCCTTGTCAATGACGAGATGAGGGTGAATCAACAGCTAGAGTCTAACAGAGGAATCTTCTTCTATTTTACCGAGGATTTAACACCGATGTCCTAAACTGAATTAAAAATTGTGACTGAAAGTAGATGAACTTAAATTGAGAAATCTAGCGATGATCCGGTAAACTAAGATACGCTCAGTTTGGAAGTGAACTCTGCTTTTTAACACCAGTCCCGGAGGATGTGTTGATGCAACGGCTTGGCAATCGTGCTTTTGAGATTCTCAGTGGAGAAGTCAACAATGGTTCCCAGGATAACCTTGTCAGTGAATTGAGTCGAAAAATAGTCATGCAACGACTGGAGAATCTGCGATCGCAAGTTGGTGAACCGCTTTCCTATGAGGAATTACGTCAAGTGGTCAGTGACCAATTTCCCGATTTTAATCAGGAGGTTCTGCAACGAGCGGCTCAAGTCAACCGTATTCCTCAAATTTATCATCAAGTGATGCGGGGAAGTCTGATTTTTGTGGGAATAATGGCGATTCTCTGGTTTGTTAATTTACCTTTTCCTCTGATTCGCTGGCCGATCAGTAAAACGGTTCCTGTTTTACTCTTTCCGACTTTGATGAGTATGGATTATCACTATCGAAAAGCAATTTCTATTGCCGAACAAACTGAAAAATTAGTTCAGGAAGCGGCTACCAGTACAGAAATTGATTTAGGTGCAGAAAATATTCAAAAAGCTTATCAACATTTGGAGCGAGTACCCGTTTGGTTTTTAGAGCATGATCCTAAATTTTTTTGTGCTATTTTTAACTGTAGCTGGCAGTTTACACCGGAAGAATATCAGGCTACTCAGAAGAATATCCAGAAGATTGAAGCGAAAATCATTCAAGAACAGTATGCTCAAAAGCGTTTAACTGAGGCTGAAGCCGCCCTGAATTCGGCTCGGCAAGAATATCAAAAATTACAATCGGGACAAAGACAAGTGATTGCGGCATGGCAAGCAGCGATTGATTTATTTGATCAAATTCCATCCGATACTCTCGCCGGACGTCTATCCGAAAATCGTTCATTAACAGCACAGCAAGATTTTGAAAAAAAAGTTGATGAAGCGACTCGCGAAAAGAGAGGAACAACGTTAATTGCAGCAGCCCAACAGTTTGCATCACAAGCGAGCAATTTGGCTCAAGATCCGCCCCATCCTGTTGAACGATGGGAACAAGTGATTGATTTGTGGGAAACCGCAATTCGCCAACTTGAAAAAATTTCTGAAGATAATTCTTCCTATGCAGAAGCTAAAAAAAAGTTATCGGAATATCGCTCTAATTTAAGGGAAATTGAAGACCGGCTTCAAGAGGAAAAAGATTCGGTTGAGGCGATGGAAAAAGCGAAAAAATTAATTTTTGAATGGCGAGAACTGACTCGCTCTAGTGATCTTGATTATCGAGTAATGAATCGCAAGTTAGCCAATATTATTTACACCCTAGAAGAAGTCAAACCGGGAACAACGGTGAATACAGAGGCTCAAGATTTACTGAGGCGAACTCGCCATACCAAAAGTCTATTGTAGATCATTTTGGATTGAATTTATTCGATTTCTAGCTGTAAAGTTGGCATCAATCGTTGTAAATTTTTCAAGGATTTAGTTTGCCAGGGAATTTCACTAGAGGCTAAAATAGTTAGGTTAACGGTTTTAATTCGTCGAACTTGAATGACAAATTTTGACAGCATATTGATTCCGGAACTATTGAGATATTCTAAGGAGCGTAAATTCAGGGTAATTTGCTCGGGTTGCAAATCGAGGACATCATTAAGTAACTGAACAATTAGATTAGATTCTTCTAAGTCACTTAATCGTAGAGAACCCACCAACATAATAGTTGTGGTTTCGCTATCATATTTAACTTGATATTGTTCAGTTTTAAACTCTTGAATTTCCATGCTAATCACGTCCTTGTTTGATCATTGTTCGGGTTAGTTGACTCAGATAGCAAGTTGTACAACGGTTGTGACGATGAACACCTCGGAGTCCATTTTAACCGTCTCAAACTTCCAACCGAGATGGGCTTGATAATCATTAATCATGGTTAAGTAGCCTAACCGCGAACTTTTACCATCTTCTAGATTTTGTTCGATTTGATCGATATATAGTTCTTGGGGATCGCTATTGAGTAAGGTTTGAATATAGTCCTGAAACGAAGGTAAAGTTTCGGAAGCAATACTATTAATCACAAAAAAGACTAATCGTTCACTATTTAAGTTGATTTTTATTTGAATGGGATAAAGACAGCGACTATCGCTAAACTTCATCGCATTTTCTAAGAGTTCATTCGCGATAAAACTGACGGCACTTTTGATTTCTGCTTGTCGATATTGGGTACTGGGATCATCTTCACTTTTGGGAAAAAATGTCGTGACATAATCAGCCATAAAATTAGCTGACAAGCCATTATTTCGCCAACGTTGTTGAAGAGGAATTGAACCCGGAGAAAATCCCAGGGCTAAAAATTCATGATTATCGCTTGCAGAAATCTCTACAAAATCTCCAAAGATTTGACTCATAAGGAAATCAGATAAGCTAGCTTTAAGGGTTCATCGGACGTGATACACTCGGATTGAGATCGAGAGCGTTAGAAGTAACAGTGTGATGTTCATTCTAATCCTAGTTTATCACATTTCAGCAGCCACTATTTTGCAATACATCTGAGCAACTACATCCTCGGGATTCTCAGTAAGACAATCCGTAAACAGTTGAGCCGCTTGCTTATAATCTTTTTGATAATAATAGGTGAGAGCCAATTCAAATTTTGTTTTGGTGAGCAGTTTGAGTTCTTTAATTTTGGCAGGATCAGCATCAAAGACTTCAAATACGGAGACTCGTTTGGATTTTCCGGGTACGACAACTCGATCAATTAAACGCACCGCATAAGCATCGGGATCATTTAATCTGAAATAAGTATTTTCACTAATTAATAAAGGAACACCATACTTTTTAGTCAGCGTCTCCAAACGAGCCGCTAAATTAACCGCATCACTCACAACTGTTGTCGCCATGTGAGCTTTCCCTCCGACAATTCCTAACATTAAATCCCCGGTATTAATCCCAATTCCAATTCTAATCGGTGTACGATCAGGACGGGAACGAGTCTGATTATATTCGCTCAAACGTTTTAACATATCAATTCCCGCTTGTACTGCATGATCCGCACTACACCCAAACAATGCCATAATTGCATCGCCAATATACTTATCAATCACCCCATAATTTTCTAAAATCGCAGGTTCCATCCGAGCTAAATAAGCATTAATAAACTTAAAATTATCAACCGGATTCATTTGTTCAGAAAGTTGCGTAAAGCTGCGAATATCAGAAAATAAAATCGACATCTCTTGCTGAACTGCATCCCCAATTTGAACATCCACAATACTCTCATAACCCAAAAAGGTTAAAAATTGATGGGGAACAAACCGTTCTGCGGCATAATTGACTTGTTCTTCTTGATCTAAAGCCAGTTGTAAATCACAATTGATCCGAAACATATCTTCAATAAAATTTTGTCGTTCTGCTTCAGAATTTTTCCGTTCAGAAATATCTTGAAAAGCGGCGATCGCAAAAGCAATATTCCCGGCTTCATCATAAATCGGTGTTCCCCAAGCTTCTATCGGAATAATCCGCTCGCCTTGATGTACTTCAATATCATCAACTGTTACTGTTTCTCCTTGTAATGCTCGCACAAGTGGTAAATCTTTCTCAGGATAAATCTGCTCAGTTCCCGCTAGATAACTTGGGTAAATCTCGGAATCATAAGCCGCATTCGGAACCGCACCGGAGCCAAATAAAGTTTGAGCAACGTGATTAGAATAATAAATATTTCCCTGAGCATCTAGTACAACTACGCCGACAGGAATCGCTTCGAGAAACTGCTTGAGTTGTTGACTGTTTAGTTTGCCTTCAGTGGCTAAACTTGGATTGATTACAGGTGGTTTTTCCTCGGCTGCTGTCGATTTTTTGGGCTGTTCTTCCTGGGTGTATGGGAGTTGATTATTGTTTTCTTCTAAGCTTTTGTAAAGGCGGCGAAGTTGTCGAGTGATGCGGTTCAAAGCGGTGGCGAGTATTCCGACTTCATCCGTTGGTTTCACGGCTACAAACCTTAAATCTCCGGCTGCAATTTGAGTCGCCGCAGTCGTAACGGTTAAAATAGGTTGAGTAATTTTTCGAGCGAGTCGGTAAATTGCAATCGAGATCAAGATGACAAAACTTAATCCTGAAAATACAATTGTTGTCGCCAGTTGAGCAACGGGTTTGAGGGCTTGATCACGGGGCTTTTCGACTAATAAAACGGTTTCCCAGTTTTCTAACCAACGATGCACTCCAATGATCGGTTTACCTGCATAGTTCAATTCTTGATGAGTGCCATTTTTCTGATTCAATGCTGCTTCTAATCCTTGACTTTGTAGACGTCGGGGCAAATCGTTAGGGTTGGGATTGTTGGTAAAAATGGGAACGCTAAACCGATTAATCCAGTAGGTTTTTTCGTTCAAATTTGGGGTAGCTTGACTAATAATTTCTGCTGCCGTTTCTAGGTTAAAACTGATGGCTAATACCCCTAATGTTTTTTTGTTTGAGCCGGATAAGGGTGTAGAAATAGTTAACGTGGGTTTGTTGGTGTTCGGGGAAAGATAAACACTTTGAACATAAGTTTGTTTCAGTCCTTCGATAAAATATTCATCAGCCGTTCGAGATTGTCCTTGAGTTGCTGAATGAGTTGAAAAGATAATTTTCCCCTGATTCGCTGACAAAATAAAAATTTCTCGCACATCTGCTTGACTAACAAATGCGACACTCATTAACGACTGCATTTGGCGATAAGCGGCGTTAAATTCTTCACTGGACTGATCTGTTGTTAACAGAATTTCGGCTTGAGTTTTAACGAGTGGAAGTAACGCCAGAGAAACGGTGGCTTTGCGGTGAGTTTCTAGCCAACGGTTTAAAGCATTTTCTTTGAGGGTTGCACTCACTTGTAGTTGAGCGAAGGCTAACTCAATCATTGAAGATCTCGCATCGAGATAGGCTATCGTCCCCATACTGCACAGACTCACCACTGAAAGCAGTAAAAAGGAGACGATCAGCTTGGACATGAGGCTGTTTGTCCAGAATTTCATAATCCTATCCGTTGTGCAAGTCTGATGAACCAGTTTGAAAAAAGGATCAGCATCGTAATTGAACCTGACGGTTTAACTTCTCTATTCTCTACAGTAACCATTAAATATAAAGTTCAGTGGATTAATTGAGTGATACTCGGGTGTGCAGTTTGATCAAGTTAACAAAAATGTACTGTCCAGTAAAAGATAATTGTAGAGTCAATATTACCCTGTGGAAACCTGCGATCGCCAAATTCCAACCTAAGTTTACCTCATCCTCAACCTAGACTGCTGAAGTTTATTTTAACTTTGGATTTCCCGATAAGCCGCATAAACGGCTCTAACATTGTACCAATTTAAAAAAATTCGGGCGATTTCTAAGGCGAGTTGGGGTTTTCCTTGATGAATCAACCATTGCAAGAATCCCGCCATTGTGCGTTCGTTTAATCGGCCTCCAACGGTTAAAATTCCCCAGAGAATTTGGTGTAAAATTGTCATTTGAATCATCATTTTAACTTCTAGTGTGGGATGTTTTTGGTAAAATAAAACGCCCATTCGTCCTCGTTGAATTTCTCTTTCAATTAATCGCGGAAGCTGTTCTAATTGAAAAGGAGGATGCCAATGATACCCCACCGCTTGCGGACATTTAATTAAGGTTAATCCGAGTTTTTTTAAACGCACACCCAGTTCTAAATCTTCCCAACCGTATAATTGAAAGCGGGTATCAAATAATCCAGCTTCGAGTAACCAATGACGAGCAATGGCAACATTTCCAGTCGCAAAATAAGCGGCGGAAAAATCCGTTATTTTGTAGGGTTCATTTGTAGGATTTTCAAAATTGCAGGTATTAATCACTCGTCCGTAAGTAAAGATGCGGTCGCTGTTTTTAGCAGCCTCTACTAGAGTCTGAGCATGAGCTTGGAGAAACGTTTCAGTCACGACTAAATCACTATCGATAAAAATAATCGTATCGCCTTCTGCCTTTTCAACACCTAAATTTCGCGCGGCAGCCGGCCCTTGATGGGGTTGCTCAAAACAACGAACATGAGGAAAGTCTTGCTGATGATTTTGCAACCATTCTAAAGTGCCATCTGTTGAACCATCATCGACTAAAATGACTTCATAGTTCTGCACAGATGCGGTATAATTTTGGTGTTCCAGTGCAGTTAAACATTTTTTGAGGATGGGTAAACGATTGTAGGTGGGAATAATAACACTAAGAAACATAATTTAAAATGTTAGAATTAGAGAGAGTTCAGGTTTTAAGGAGTGAAAAGACGGTTAGGGGTTGACTGAAAAAATAGGTGAAAGTTTTGAGCGTTTAATAGCGTATCATATTAATATAGAATAAACTTGGTGTCAGAGAGATTGGAGTGAGGCAGACTCGAACAGTTTGGGCGAAGTTACCGATCGCGTCAATTCTTCGAGAAGAAACCGCCGACTCTCAGACTGACCCCTGGGATGTTAGAGCAGTAACTTAGTAGACGATTTATGGTACAACACGGTACTATCTGTAAGATCAGATAATAGATCTATGCAACGAGCCTATCATACCAAGTTAAAACTGAACAACAAACAGAAGACTTTAATGGCGACCCACGCCGGATATTCTAGGTGGGTTTGGAACTGGGCGCTAGCGATGTGGAATGAAGCTTACAAACAAGGGTTAAAACCTTCAACGAATAAGCTAAAAAAGTTCTACACCAATCACGTCAAACCTCAATATCCCTGGCAGTCAACGCTAAGTTCTAGAGTTTATCAATTTGCCTTCATGCACTTGGGAGAAGCATTTAGCCGATTTTTTCAAGGCATTGCCAAACATCCTAAGTTCAAGAAAAAAGGCAGAAATGATAGCTTTACTCTCGATAATTGTGGCCAAGTCATGAGGTTTTCAGGGAGGAGATTGAAGCTTCCTTTTATTGGATGGGTATTCACTTATGAACCCCTCCCGGAAATTCAGACTAAACGAGTCACAATTAGTCGAGTCGCTGATTCTTGGTACTTGTCTGTCGCTTACGAATTTGAACCAGAACAGACTGTTAAATCAAGAGTTTATCTGGGTGTTGATGTTGGAGTTAAGGCATTGGCGACCTGTTCAGATGGTACTGTTTTTGCCAATCCAGCAGCCCACAAAAAAGCACAGAAAAATCTGGCCCGACTTCAGCGCGAACTTTCTAGAAAACAGAAGGGTTCCAATAACAGGAATAAAGCCAAACTCAAATTAGCGAAAGCTTATCAGCGAGTCACAAACATCCGAAAAGATGGAATTCACAAATTAACCTCATGGCTATGCAAAAACCACGCAGTCATCGGGTTAGAAGACTTGAATGTTTCTGGGATGTTAAAGAATCATAAGTTAGCGGGTGCTATTGCTGATTCTGCTCTTTATGAAATTCGCCGCCAAGT
>NZ_LATL02000020.1 GCF_000972705.2 Limnoraphis robusta CS-951
GATGATTTCAACTTCTCTTTAATTCTGGAGAAATATCAGCAATCAGAATTTCAAGAGCTGACTGATGAGCAGTTAGCAGAGATAGCTGACAGGTGGGAATCACAGATTGATGATGTCAAGCGTCGGCAAGAGAACAACCGCATCACTAAATATCTAGAAGAATGACTCAGCGTAAATTGAATAACAAAGCCTGTCAGTCTCTCCGAGAGGTTGACAGCCAGATTAACAGTGCTATTTTGCAGTCAAACGAGCGTCTTAAAGCACTCGGAAGTAAGCTAACAATTCAACGTAGAAAAAACCGACTGTATCTAAGGGGAACGTTACCCTGTAAACCGGGAGAAACAACACCAGAAGGGACAAAGCGTTATGAGATTTCTACTGCACCTGCTGACTTAGAAGGGGTGAGGATTGCAGAAACTAAGGCAATAGACATTACGACACAGTTGAAGTTAGGAGGTTTTAACTGGGAGATGTACGGAGTTAAACCCAAGACAAAACCTCAGCAACGAACAATGGGTGAGATTAAGGCTGACTTTGAGGAGAACTATTGGCGCGATCGGCCTCGGACTCGCAAGAAACTGAATACATTTAGAACTTCTTATAATGCCTCTTTTAAAAAAATACCCGACTTAGACCGCTTTACAGACAAAAATGTTGAGGCTTGGATATGCTCAACACCACCAAACAGTTATCTTAGGCAAAATCTGATCAGAGTTATCAAAGCATTAGGTAAACAAGAGGGAATTGAGGTAAAGCCATACATTTGTAAGCCTGTAGCTGTTCCTAGAATTTTACCGACTGACACAGAAATAGAGATGACGTTTGACCTGTTGCCTGATGATATCGCCTGGTCATTTGGAATGATTGCCACTTACGGTCTGAGAACTCAAGAAATTTTCAATGGGATTGAGAATCATCTGGAGTTCTTTACCAGTCCCGACAATGAGTTTCACAAATTTAGAGTAGATGAGGATAACAAGACTGAAGAACGACTGGTTTATCCTCTATATCCTCACTGGGTTGAACGGTTTGACCTGTTGAATCCTAAGCGGTTCCCCAGTAATGCCAAAAACTATGAGAGTAAGGTCAATAAGTTAGGAAAAATACTGATCGCCTATGGGTTCAAGAATGAAGCTTACAGTCTCAGACATCGCTATGCCGTCAGAGCGCATGAACTAGAAATCCCCATAGATGATGCAGCCCGTTGGATGGGTCATTCATTAGAGATGCACGTTGATAAGTATCAGAAATACATGGACGCTTCTACCAGTGACAAGATTTACAGAAAACTTCTCAGCGACAAACAGGAGATGAACGAGTTAACCCGGTTACGGCTTGAAAACCAGTTTCTCAAAGGCCGAATAGCTGAGTTAGAAGAACAGCTCAGAAGGGAAATAGTTCACCGCAAGGTTCACCAGCTTTTAGAACTCTGTCTATCAAAACTCCCTTAAAATAACGGGTTCAGTTGTTGTGAGGAGAGGAGACTGTGGAGTAGCAGTCTACAGCCTGAATGATACGGCAACCTCAAAGAGAAATGATCTCAACTTCCAATCCAATACCTTAACCTAACTGACTAGGAGTGGAGCGGGTTTGTCCCCAGATACCAGACTTTTTAGCGATCGCCTGTACTAAACAGCTATGTTAAACTAGGAAGCGAAAAAAAGAGTCGCTTAATGTCTACTTTCGTGTTAACCTAGACAATAAAGCGCCCTTGGCCGATTGGGGAGGCAGCGAACTCATAATTCGCCTTCAGGCTGGTTCGATCCCAGCAGGGCGCACTATTGATATTCCTTGAATCTGTTGTGGTACATCAGTTAATTGTTGGTTATCAGTAACTGAGTTGCGTTGCTGTAACCGATTAAATGTCTGCGTCAAAAATTAAATGTAGTTCAGTTACCCGTAACAAATTGTTGTCGCTTTTTTTCGGTGTTCTAGCCAGGATCAAAGCTTTTCCTCATCAATTTCCTCAAAATCTAGAGAATTCCTTTCTTTCTCATCTTTTTTTCCTCAATTCAAGCTCACGTCATCGGACAATAATTGAAGGCTATAATCGGGAAACAAGTTTTTGAAAGTTAGCTAACTGTTCGTTGACTACGATCTATTTTCAACCTGAAGAAATCTAGGTGGCCATTGCCGGGTAAACATCTTGAAAACCAAGAAAATCTTGTTCTGTTGCTGAGTTCTGCATGATAACAGGGTTCCTACTTGCCCCTTAACCGGATTTTGCTTGATTCTATGTTTATGTCCATTATTAACTTACCGAGTTTCAATTGCTATTGTATATTAGACTAAGGGGCAATCTTAGCAATGTATAGAAGTGAAGAGATTGACAAACTGGCTTCATCGCCCCGATTGAGTACAACTTACCCTGATTGGCAATCGTAGCCCCTGTCATCAGGGAGGGTTAGTGACTGGGGTGTATAGGATGCAGACTATATGGCAGACCCAAACTATTATAGGTTCGACCCAGTTTGGCGAGGTATAGCACAAACTCGCTACTGCTTTGTGCATCAAAAATTTCTGCAAATTGAGCCTCGCCTGAGTCTCCTGAGACTAATTCGCCATTTTTGTAATCACAATAGCTTGATTCTGCTGAATTTTTGGGTGGTTCTACCCTGGAGTTCTCACACTTCCAATTTACATCGGAAAGTACATCGATTAACCGACTGTCAGTTTTGGGTGAATTGGATAAAAAGTCGGAATTTCGCTAGGGCTAACATCTCTGTCTTACCGCTTCAATGGACTTTACTTCTGCCTCTTGAGCAAGGGAATTTGCTAGGGTTAGCAAACTGGATTTCCCTGGGACAGTATGTGCTTGTTGCAGGCGATACTAGCTGAAGCTTTTGCTTGAGAACGTTTAGGGATTAGATCCTCAATCCCTGAAAAACGGTTAAACGGTCTGAGGTGAGTTCAATTTAACCATTGACCGATGCAGCTCAGTATCGTCGTCCTCCGTCAATTTGTTTCATAACGAGTGAACCTTAAGTTCACACGTAGTTCTGAGCAACTGCTTTTCAATTGAGTTCCTAGAGAACTTGTACTCTCGACAGATTACAGTAAATAATTCATTTTGTATGAAGGCTAGTGAAATTTTCAGTGCGAATAAACTGTTAACGCGATATGCCAAAGGGGAACGTAACTTTAGCGAGACTAACCTCATAGCAGCCCAGTTAAGTCAAGCTAATCTGAATCGGATTGATCTGCGTAATGCTAATCTCACTGCTGCTAACTTGACCCACTCTCGTCTGATTTGTGCAAACTTGAGTGGGGCTGACTTGAGTCGGACGAATCTCAGTGGAGCTATCTTGATTGAAGCCACTTTAACCGGAGCAAGTCTGACTCGAACCCTACTGGTTCAAGCTGACTTGACTGGCGCTCTTCTGAGTGGAAGTATTTTTTCTCAAACTGATCTCAGTGGAGCGAATTTGACAGGAGCCAGTTTAATCGGTGCTTCCTTGCTCAATGGCTCTAAGTTGACCGAAGCCACTTTAATTGGTGCGACCCTTTCACGGGCTACCCTAAGCGCGATTGACCTCAGTCGGGTTAACCTCACTAGAGCTATTTTAAGTGAAGTTGACCTGAGTGGAGCCAACTTAAGTTCCGCTTGTCTGATTCGAGCTTATTTGAATCACAGTAACCTCAGTGGTGCTAATCTCATGGCAGCCGACTTGAGCGAAGCGAGTTTACGCAATGCTAATCTTTGTGTTGCCAACTTAACTGGAGCAGATTTGCAAGGGGCTAATTTGGAAGGTGCGAATCTCAATGGTGCCAAATTGAGTGGGGCGAACCTTAAGAGTACCAATTTGAAAAATGCCAATCTTAATGGCTTGATTTTGCATGAAGCTGACTTGAGACTCGCTGATTTGAGTCAAGCCAACTTGCGAGGCGCAAACCTGAGTGGGGCAAATTTGGCGGGTGCAAGTTTGCTAGAAGCGGATTTACGGGGGGCGAACTTGAGTCACGCCAACCTCACAGGAGCGGGATTGTTATTGACGTCCCTCAAAGGCGCGAATTTGAGAGGCGCGAATTTATGTCAAGCTAATTTAATTGGTGCTAGTTTAAACCTGACCAGTTTGGATGAAGTTTTCTTAGAAGGTGCGATTCTGCCCAATGGTGCAACTTATGCTTAACTAGGTCGCCGTCCCTAACCCCTCCTTCTACCCGTTGGCAGGCGCACGGCTGTTTGATTCTCAACAAAAAATTTCAGGTAAATTGGATGAACAGGTGATGGGGAGAGGGTTTGATCCTAAGATCTCCCCATACCCCTATCTGCCTATTGCCTTTTTGTGTGGCGAACTTTCTCATTTGACAATTTTCTGTGATACACTAATAAGGTTTGAGGTTTTAAACCACTATAGGATGGAGGTGAAACCGCGCCGAATGAAAAAATTGGGAACCCACCTGGTTATTGATGCTTGGCAATGTCCGGCTGACTTACTGAATGATCCAGAACGCATACGTCGGGCTATACTCGATGCAATTACAGCCGGAGGAGCAACCCTAATCGACTTTTGCGTTCATCAGTTCAGTCCTCATGGCGTGACTGCAACCGCAACGTTAGCCGAGTCTCATATTGCTATCCATACTTGGCCAGAATATGGCTACTTTGCTGCCGATGTCTTTTTCTGTGGACGAGGAAATCCTCAGCTTGCTCTAGAGTGCCTAGAAGTTGCTCTTCAAGCTAAACAAGTTAAACAGAGAGAATTTCAGCGCGGTTTTGAGCCAGAAATGGGCATCCCAGAGGATTCTATCGATTGGGAATCACTTGAGAGTCATTGGACTGAAACCCGTGTTTTACAGGGATGATCCTCATCTGATTGTAACAACCTACTTGTAGCAATAATCAGCTCGTTTTCTAATCCCTAGCCGCAGCTCTGAAGCAGTTGGGGATTTTATCAGCTTATTTTTAGGCAAGGAGGAGCAAAATCTCTCCCTCTATGCACAACATAGGGGGAGTATTTCGCTATTCCAGAAACTCAAATCAGCGATCAACTCTGAATCACCGACCCGACTAACGTTGCTGTTGTTGTAAGAGCGGACGAACAATCCAATATCCAGCGCCAAAAGCAACCAGAACAATCAAAGCAATTGAGACGACCAACCAAAATCCATTTAACTCGGCTCGTTGAGTCTCTGAAGTCGGACGTAAGCGAGCTTCAGGCTCCTCTGTAAACAGTTTCTCAGGAATTTCTCGCTTGAAGGGTTGATTTTCAGGAGGAGTTGCAGGAGATTGAGGTTTAAGATGGGTGTACTTGGCTTCTAGGTCTTCTTGGGGTGAACTTCGAGCAACTGTCTTGCTCAAAGGCAATTCTACAAAGTTACTAGAGGACGAAGTTGTATGATGTTGACTGAAATTGGGGATTTCTAGATGATGAGTCTGCTGCTGTTGAGGTAAGCCAGTATGATTAACCTTTTGAGCCGTGTTAATCGCTTGTTGAAGTTGGATAGCCGCTTGAGTTAAGTTCTCTAGTTCTCGACGAAGTTGCTGATTTTGCTGAACAAGCTGTTGGTTTTGGGTTTTTAAAGAGTTGAGCGTCGTTTTGGACGCTTGTAATTCGGCGGTGACTTCTCGGTACAGAGAAATCGGGACGGATGGAGAATAGGCATTCGTTGCTTCAGATGAGTTAGAGCCAGAAACGGTAACATCTTGCATAGCACTTAAAATGGAGTGAGAATGTTTAGTTGTTTAACTGATGATCTGATCCAGCAGAGTCAAGCTTCTTCTGCTATGCTCTAGATTAATCGTCATTAGAACAATCAGAACGCATTTCTTCACGAAAATTAAAGCCTTAGCTTTGACAAAATTGATCTTGTTTTTAGATTCCCGATTTGAATCCTTATGAGTAACTCGCCAGTTGAACAAAACGTATTTCATTCCTCCGAGGTCGGAGAAGTTAAGTATGGTGAACGGGAAATTCAACAAGGACAGTTAATCACTTTTCCCAATCCTCGGGTTGGACGTCGCTATGAGGTTAGCATTTCCTTACCTGAGTTTACCTGTAAGTGTCCTTTTTCGGGTTATCCCGATTTTGCTACTCTTCATCTTACCTATGTCCCTAACGAACGGGTCGTAGAGTTAAAATCTTTGAAACTCTATATCAACAGTTATCGCGATCGCTATATCTCTCACGAAGAATCAATCAATCAGATTTTAGATGATTTTCTGGAAGCCTGTGATCCCTTAGAAGTGAAAATAGTGGGAGATTTTAATCCTCGGGGTAACGTTCATACCTGCGTAGAAGTTCGACATCAAAGACCTGATGATTAATAGCAAAACGTGATACAATGATAAACTGTGTCGAATTTACACTAAATTCATGCCCAAACTGAAAACTCGCAAGTCGGCTGCCAGACGTTTTAGAGTCACTGGTAGCGGTAAGATTGTGCGCCGCAAAGCATACAAGAGCCATCTCTTGCAGCACAAAAGTTCGTCTCGTAAGACTCGCTTGTCAAAAATGGCAGAAGTTCACGAGCGAGATGCTGAAAATGTACGTTTGATGATGCCCTATCTCTAGGGTTTAAAGATGATATTTAATCGCTAAGGGAAATTAACTATGACAAGGGTTAAGCGCGGTAACGTTGCTCGTAAGCGTCGCAAGAAAGTTCTTAAGCTTGCTAAAGGATTTCGAGGCTGTCAGTCTACTAACTTCCGGACAGCAAATCAACGGGTGATGCAAGCTTTGCGGAATTCCTATCGAGATCGTCGCAAACGCAAACGTGACTTCCGAAGACTGTGGATTACTCGCATTAACGCGGCGGCTCGTCTGCATGGAATTAGTTACAGTCAACTGATGGGGAGTTTGAAAAAGGTTAATATCCAGATCAACCGTAAAATGCTTGCTCAGTTGGCGGTGATTGATCCACAAGCTTTTAGTCAAGTTGTGGCGCAAGCCGACGATCAAGCCCAATCCTAATTCAAGAGAAGTAACTTAGTAGACGATTTATGGTACAAAACGGTACTATCTGTAAGATCAGATAATAGATCTATGCAACGAGCCTTTCAAACCCAACTCAAACTTAACAACCGTCAAAGAACCTTAATGGCGACCCACGCGGGATATTCTAGGTGGGTTTGGAATTGGGCCTTAGCGATGTGGAACGAGGCTTATAAAGAAGGACTAAAACCTTCTGCGAATAAGCTAAAAAAGTTCTACACCAATCACATTAAGCCAAACTATCCCTGGCAGTCAACGCTAAGTTCTAGAGTTTATCAATTTGCCTTTATGCACTTAGGGGAAGCTTTCAGTCGCTTTTTTCAAGGCGTTGCCAAACATCCTAAGTTCAAGAAAAAAGGCAGAAATGATAGCTTTACGATTGATAATTGTGGCAAAGTAATGAGGTTTTCAGGGAGGAAATTGAAGCTTCCTTTTATTGGATGGATATTCACTTATGAACCCCTACCTGAAATCAACACAAAGCGAGTCACAATTAGTCGAGTAGCTGATTCTTGGTATCTGTCTGTAGCCTACGAATTTGAACCAGAACAGACTGTTAAATCAAGAGTTTATCTGGGTGTTGATGTTGGGGTTAAGGCACTGGCGACCTGTTCAGATGGTACTGTTTTTGCCAATCCAGCAGCTCACAAAAAAGCACAGAAAAATCTGGCTCGACTTCAGCGCGAACTCTCGAGAAAACAGAAGGGTTCTAACAACAGGAATAAAGCTAGACTGAGACTTGCAAAAGCACATCAAAGAGTGGCTAACATTCGCAAAGATACAATTCACAAACTAACCTCATGGCTATGCAAAAACCACGCAGTTATCGGGTTAGAAGACTTGAATGTTTCTGGGATGATGAAAAATCATAAATTAGCGGGTGCTATTGCCGATTCTGCTCTTTATGAAATTCGCCGCCAAGTCGAGTATAAGTCCGAGTGGTACGGCTCAGTAGTAGTTTTTGCGCTATAGATTCTATCCGTCAACTAAGACCTGTTCAAGTTGCGGTCACGTTCAACAAATAGCTCTGAAAGAACGAGTTTTCAATTGTCAGGCTTGCGGTGTAAGCGTTGACCGTGATTTGAATGCCAGCCTGAATTTAGAAGGTTATGCCGAGGGCTTCTTGGTAAAAAGCCTGTCTGACCGGGGGAAGCCGACAGTCCGGGGTGATGCAGGAACGAAACATTAATACGGTTTATACCGTGTTATATCAGTTTTCGATAGCAGGGTATAGCCTGGTAAATTGAGTAGAAGTCCAACGAGAATTTAAGATGGGGAATGCAAGCTGAAGGCAACTCTTCAGTAGTGTTTGTTTTTTAGATTCTCACAATTACTCAAACTGATGAATAGTAGTTTACCAGTCGTCTACCTTTTACTGTTAGTGGCTCTGCTCTTTGGAGTAGGGTTCTTTGTTTTACGCCAGATTATTAGAACCCGTCGAGTTGAAAGTCAACTCTCTCGATTGCAAAGTAAACTGGCTCAAGATCAGGGTACGGCTCAAGAATATTACGAGTTAGGCTGCATTTATAACGATAAGAAGTTATATTCGCAGGCGATCGCTGTGTTTCAAAAAGCTTTAAAAGTACCCAACGATCAACAAGAGGAATCTCAGAATCTGGCTCGGGTTCACAATGCTTTGGGTTATGCTTACTTTGCCAAGGAGCAGTATGACATCGCAATTCGGCAATACAAGGAAGCTCTGAAACTTGCACCGGATTACGTCACAGCTTATAACAATTTGGGCTATGCCTATGAGCGTAAAAAACTAACGGCTCAAGCATTGGAGGCTTATGAGCAAGCTTTACAGGGCGATCCGAGAAATGCGATCGCTAGGCGGAGATCAGAGTCCCTGCGTAAACGCTTGGGAATTCCATCCTCATTAGAAGAGTAACTGTTTCTGAGTGAGCTGAAATCTGCTCAGAGTTATATGTCCAAAAAGGTCAATGTCGGCGTAGGATGAATCCAAATCCGGTTTGTTATCTAAGTTAACACCGATGGGGGTGGGGCAGGTGACGAGTCCCCAAGAAGAGCTGACTCGCCATTATAGTCAAGCAACAGCCATACTCTATAACGAGATCTACCTAATTGAGGAGGGGAGGATGCTTGTTAGAGTGTGGGTGTTTTTTTATAAAAATCGCCGAGAAAACCCCGTCGCCTTGTGCGCGGGGATGAGAGGCGAGGCTGGCGACGGGGGTCAATATCCAGTCGCCAGCCAACAATCTGTCGGGATGACGATTAACCCCTCTGCTTCTGAGTTTCAATGTATTTCCTGACAGCCTCTTCTGAGATATGCCCTACGCTGCCGTAGTAGGTTCCATCCGACCACATCCGAGAACCCCAGAATTTACGACGCTTCAAGTCAGGGAATGTGCAGAATAAATGAACAGCAGAGATTGAGTTAATCGTTATTTAAGCGTGTTCCCAGAAAAAAACCGACATCAGGATTGAGATACGACAAGCGCACCATGACACTAAGAGGGTATCAACTAACCCTTTCGTGTATTGGTAAGGGAGAAAAGCTTATCCTACTCAACGACGGGGTACGCCAGTTGCTTTATGCCGGGGAACCCGTCCACACTGAAGGGGTGACAAGCCGCTTGAAAGTCAGCCGCAGTTCGGATGAAGGGAGGGGAAGCAGGGAAAGAGCCTGTTTCAACAAGCCTTAACTCGGGTTAGATCGACTCAAATAGTCTGTAACGCCTATCCATCAATGGTTTACCGTTTTCCCAAAAAAACTTTTAAAAAAAGTGTTGACAAACCTAGAAGACTCAGCTACATTAGTAAATGCGCTCGAGAAAAGACAACTGACTCGAAAGCAGCCGAACCTAGATAATACAATAGTTTGAAAGCCTAAGTACAGCTCCTCGTTAATACATTTTGAGGGTTCTTGGGAAACCGAGAATCAGCTT
>NZ_LATL02000021.1 GCF_000972705.2 Limnoraphis robusta CS-951
CTTCATGATCAAGCTCAATTGCTTTATTCAAGGATGCTAATGCTTCTTCATATCGCTGAAGTTTCTTAAGTGCTAATCCTCTATTTCGCCAAGCATCTAAATTTTTAGGATTCAACCTAATTGCTCGATTAAAAGATATAAGGGCGTCTTGAAAACAGTTGATTTTAGCTAATGCCAAACCTCTGTTGTACCAAGCCTTAAAATTATTTTTATTTATTTCAATTGCCCGATCAAATGAGTGAATAGCATCTTCATAAGAATTAATATAATCCAAAAGGATTACCCCTTTGATTAACCATATATTTTCATTATTTGTTTCTATTTCAAGTGCCTGATTTATTGATTGTAAGGCTTTATCTTTTTGACCAAGTTCTGCAAGACATATACTCTGTGCAGCCCAATCTTTTGCATCACCTCGAATTTTTATTAAATTTTGTGCGGAGTTTAAAGCACTTTCCAAATCACGCTTTTCTAAATAATTATTAAAATCTTGATCGTATTTGTCAGCTTTGTCAGCCAGTAATTGCTGAGTATCATCTTCAATTTTACTGAGTGCGTATGTAAGATAATCTCGCTCAATTTTAGCATCAAGCGGAAGAACTTCTAATCGCTCTTTTAATTCTTGTTGAGTGAACCAAATCCTTAAAAAGTCTACAAATAACTTAATCGGTTCGCCTTGCTGTTTCTTAGCTTCCAAGCAAAAACGCATCATTGTCTCTTTGACTTCATAGTAGGATTCACGTCCATACATTTTTGAACACACATAACCCATTTCTGATAACTTTTTAAGCTGACTAGATGCCGTTTGATGGGTCATAAAGCAGCGTTGAGCAATTTCTTTAACGGTAACAGCAGTCCGAGTCTTGCACAAAAACTCAATAATTTTTCGTTGTTGATGTGAAATAGATCTCATTCGATCTTGATAATAAGGCGTGAGATCATCTAGAGTTCGCATAAAAGCTTCAACTAACTGATCGAGAGAATTTCGATGAGTTAAAAATTCTGAAAAAATAACATACAGGCGATGATTTCCACCAGCCAGATGATAAACAGCTTTAATACGATTAAATCCAGTTGTCTCCTTAATAAAATCCTCTAATTCTTTATTTCCCTTGAGCTTGGCAATTTTTGCGAGTAAGTCTCTCGCATCTTCCAACTTTAATTCTTCTAACTCTTTGTGATTAAAAAACTGATAAAATGTTGAACTCTTGCGTTTAACCGCATTGGGTAAACTTGATGCTGTGGCTAACATAAAACAGGGATTTTCTTCAATAAAGCCACGCAGTTGCTTTTGTCCCTCACTGTCCAACCCGTTTAACACTTCATCCAAGTTTTCTACTATTAACAGTAAAGTGCGATCGCCAATAAATTCTTTGAGAATAACTGAAGCTTCTTTCTCCATCGCATCGACAGATATTTCATAAAGTGACTCTATCGACGGGGGACAAGGTTGATCTGTTTTGGTGGACTCAACTTGCAAGGTATTAAAGATACAGATCAAAAAGTCCAGAAAAGAAGTAATACTCCATTCTTCCTCACTCAACCATGCAATAAATAGTTGTTTCTGAAGTTCCTCTCTCTCACGAATACGGTGATAAATGAGCGATACAAGATGAGTTTTCCCGATACCACGCGAACCCGTCAACAAAATGTGCTGTTTTTCACGACTGACAACGCTGCTGCGGATGCTTTCTATCAGTTCCTCGACTTGTGAGTGACGCTGGACAAAAATCTCCTCTAACACGCTGTGTTCCATCATTCTGGGGGTGTACCGCGAGAGTAAAGGTGCGTTCATGTCAGTGATTGGGTTATGTACACCAATATTATCGTATATTTTATAAAGGTACGTTATTTTTGTGTTGACATTGCTGAAATTCTGCTCTATCCTTACCATAGAAGCAATTGAACCTCCCTAGCTGGAACTAGAGAGGCTCTCAATCGCTTTAAATTGCAAACGAGTTACTGGTTAGCCCCAGTTGACTCATTTAGTGGTCTTTATAGACCAAAGGAATTTTCATGTATAAAAATGATAACACCAATCAGCTAATTTTGTTCAATCAAGCTGTAGAAGTGTTAGTGGAAGCTGATTGTAGTGTTAAACGTGCAGCAGAGTTAGTCGAATGTTCGGAAACGACTATTTACCAGAAAATACGCCAAAATCAATCCTATCAGCGTGAAGTTCCAACCGGGACATGGCGTGTCTACAAACCCGAGAAAAAAGATGGTTTGATTTTAGTCAATGTTGGGTTTGTTTTTTCTCCGTTAGATAAACATTGGCGACTAGCTGGACTCAGCTAGTTTTTATTTTTTCGGTTTAATTGTGAGTGGTGCGTTATGTTTGGTTAACGCCCACTTTGCTACAATTTTGAAGATTNTTTTAGTCAATGTTGGGTTTGTTTTTTCTCCGTTAGATAAACATTGGCGACTAGCTGGACTCAGCTAGTTTTTATTTTTTCGGTTTAATTGTGAGTGGTGCGTTATGTTTGGTTAACGCCCACTTTGCTACAATTTTGAAGATTTTTAAAATTAACAAATTATATGAGATAAAAAAGGAGATTAAAATGCGCTATGCAATTGTGATTGAAAAAGCGAAGGATAACTATTCGGCTTATGTTCCTGATTTACCCGGATGTGTAGCAACCGGAAAAACGATTTCTGAAACAAAACAGCAAATTGAAGAAGCGATTGAGTTTCATTTAGAAGGATTAAAAATCGAAGGTTTACCAATTCCTGAACCCACAACTATTTGTGATTACGTTGAATGTTTTTAGTCAAAGGAAACGATAATCTAAATTTTTGAATTGGGTGCATCTCGGACAAAAAACACTCCAATTTTTGAATTAGATGGGTATTGCCCACCTAACTCATACTTCCAGAGTAAAACACGTTTAAATGTCAGGTTCTATTCCTGCGGCTTTTAACTGTGCTGCTAATCGTTCTGCCCGGTTTTCAGCAAGTTCTGCACGGTTTTCAGCAAGTTCTGCACGGTTTTCAGCAAGTTCCGCTCGTTCATCTCCAGTTAATAATAAATTCCCTTGATTATCCCACCACCGCAACCAGGGAACGGTTGAATTTTGATATTGACCTTCCCAAATTCCCAGTTCAACTTCTAAGGGTGCGATCGCATAGTGACCCCGTTCATTGGGAGTCAACAATTCATAATGATCCTCAAACAGATGATAAACTTCTACACTTGCTTTTTTGACCTCATAAATTCCATAGAAAGCCGGACGAATCACCTGTTCATAAACCCAAAACTTACCCGGTTTTTGATTGCTAGAATTGAGGCGATAAAGGGGCGTTTTATCTCGTTCTTCTCTGCCATCTCCTGAGACGAATTCTAAGACAATTAAAGGAGGAACCAATTCTTGCCACAACACATAAGAACGACGAAATTCACCGTCTAAAGTGGGAGGGACATTGGGAACATAAAACCAGTCTGGTGCTTCTGCCCCCCGTTCGGGAGGATCTGTCATTCGCCAGTAAATCCCACTATCTTGACCAATACAATATTGTCCGTCGGGGTGTCGTCTTTCTAGAACAGGTTTAATAGAATCAGTCAGCAGAATGCTTTGAGGATGCTCTTGGAAGTTTTTCACAAACGTACCATCCGACTCTGGCAGTTGAGTATGGTCAGGAAAAGCCGTGAGTTCGTTGACTTTAGAAGTCATAGTCTTTTCAACGTTTTGTAATCCTGTCAGTATAAACAAATTTTAATTCAAAATTGGTGTAAAATAGACAGGGTTTCTAAAAGTTGAATGCTACCGTGTCAGAGTCTCCCTCTTTTTTACCTGCATCTTTATCGAACTTACCGAACCAACGATGGCACATTTTCCCCCCCCAACCTGAAAAAGCACAACAACTCGCTGAAGCCACCCAACTTTCACCGCTATTAGCACAAGTGTTGATTAATCGAGGGTTCGACACGGTTGAAGAAGCGACTGTTTTTTTAGATCCAGAGTCTCAGGCTTTACCAGCGCCCATTAATGAACTTCCAGACCTAGCAAAAAGTGTAGAACTTTTACATAATGCGATTATTCAAAACCAAAAAATAGCGATTTGTGGAGACTATGACGCCGATGGAATGACGAGTACCGCTTTATTAATGCGATCGCTTTCTATGTTAGGTGCAGATGTCAGTTATGCCATTCCCAGCCGCATGAAAGAAGGCTATGGGATTAATAATCGGATTATTGAAGAGTTTCATCAAGAGGGAATTAGCTTAGTTTTAACGGTTGATAATGGCATTTCTGCTTACGAACCGATTGCTAAAGCGCGAGAATTAGGCTTAACGGTGATTATTACCGATCACCATGATCTCCCCCCAGAACTTCCGCCCGCCCATGCGATTCTTAACCCTAAACTGATTCCTGAAACGTCTCATTATCGGGGTTTAGCAGGGGTTGGTGTGGCTTATGTGTTAGCGATTTCTCTGGCGCAAAAAATGGGTAAAGTTCAGGGTTTAGTGAATCCTTTATTAGAACTATTTACATTAGGAACGATAGCAGATTTAGCTGCTTTAACCGGGGTGAATCGTCGTTGGGTGAAACGGGGATTACAGCGATTAATGCGTTCGGAAATTCAGGGAGTTCAGGCGTTAATTGAAGTGGCTGGATTAAGCGGTTCAACTCGAACTATATCCGAAAATACAGATAATTTATCCTCAAATGAACAAACTAAAAAAGTTATTAAACCCGAAGATATTGGCTTTCGTTTAGGGCCAAGAATTAACGCCGTTGGACGCATTGCTGATCCGCAAATTGTGATCGAATTACTCACCACAGAAAACATGGGAATTGCCCTAGAACGGGCGATGCAATGCGAACAAATTAACCAACAGCGTCAACAACTTTGTGAAAAAATCGAACAAGAAGCGATCGCTTGGTGTGAGAACAGCAAAATAGATCTTAAAAAAGAGCGAGTTTTAGTTGTTGTTCAACCAGAATGGCATCATGGAGTAATTGGAATTGTCGCGTCTCGCTTAGTTGATCGTTATGGGGTTCCGGTATTTATTGGCACCTATGAAGAAGAAAAAGAAGACGAAGAAAATTTATCAGAAAAACCCTCTAAAAAAATTCGCGGTTCAGCCAGAGGAATTCCCGAATTTCATGTATTTGATGCCTTACAATCTTGTGCCGATTTACTGGGTAAATTTGGCGGACATAAAGCCGCAGGGGGATTTTCTTTGGTTGCTGAAAACCTAGATGAATTTCGCCAACGTTTGAGTCAGTTTGCTCATCAATGCCTAGAAATTGAACATTTAAAACCATTGATAAAAATTGATGTTCAAGCTAATCTTAAACAGATTAATTTNGTATTTGATGCCTTACAATCTTGTGCCGATTTACTGGGTAAATTTGGCGGACATAAAGCCGCAGGGGGATTTTCTTTGGTTGCTGAAAACCTAGATGAATTTCGCCAACGTTTGAGTCAGTTTGCTCATCAATGCCTAGAAATTGAACATTTAAAACCATTGATAAAAATTGATGTTCAAGCTAATCTTAAACAGATTAATTTTGCTCTCTATCATCAAATTGATCAACTCCATCCCTGTGGAATCGAAAATGATTCTCCTATTTTTTGGACTCCTAACGTTAGAATTGTTAAACAACAACTAGCCGGAAAAGAACATCTTAAACTCACGCTTTCTCAAGATTGTAGATCAGAAAATAAAATTACAGCACTACCGAGTTTAGACGCAATTGCATGGCGTTGGGGGGAATATTTTCCCTTACCCACTCAGTTAGATATCGCCTATAAACTCAGAACAAATGATTGGCAAGGTCAAACTTCACTGCAACTAGAAATTGTTGGGGTGCGACTTCCTCAAACCCCTACAGTTATAACACCCAAAACACAGAAAGTAGCTGAATTTTACTACAAAGATCGCANCTACCGAGTTTAGACGCAATTGCATGGCGTTGGGGGGAATATTTTCCCTTACCCACTCAGTTAGATATCGCCTATAAACTCAGAACAAATGATTGGCAAGGTCAAACTTCACTGCAACTAGAAATTGTTGGGGTGCGACTTCCTCAAACCCCTACAGTTATAACACCCAAAACACAGAAAGTAGCTGAATTTTACTACAAAGATCGCAAATATACTTGTAGCCTCTGCGATAGCGGTTCACTGACAGAACTAAGAATTCGCAATGCTGAAGGAAAAGTTCTTGCGATTCAGCAGGGACAAAAAACAGGTTTACTCGGAAAAAATCGACAGGAAGCGAAAATTGTTGATATTTCTGAACCTTTCTTTCACCACTTAATTCGAGCAGCTTGTCATGCTTTAGGAATGGGGGATGAATAGAAAACATAAGTTATTCTTCAGCTTTCGTTATCTTCATCGACTCTCAGACGATCACCTTGACCTATTTCCTCATTGATTTCTCGNAAGGAGAAAGGAGGAAGGAAAAGGGAGGTAGAGTCAGAAGGGACAAAAAACAGGTTTACTCGGAAAAAATCGACAGGAAGCGAAAATTGTTGATATTTCTGAACCTTTCTTTCACCACTTAATTCGAGCAGCTTGTCATGCTTTAGGAATGGGGGATGAATAGAAAACATAAGTTATTCTTCAGCTTTCGTTATCTTCATCGACTCTCAGACGATCACCTTGACCTATTTCCTCATTGATTTCTCGGCTTTCGGCTTCCATTCTCCTCTGTTCTTCTCTGCCAATCTCCTGATTGATCTCCCGTCGTTCTGCTGCTATTTCTGTTTGATTTTCCTCGGGAATAGTGATTTCTGAAATACGATTTTCAGACGGATTAAAAGGTTCTTCATCCATTGAAAATTCAGTGGCTTCTACTGGCTGATTGATCGGATCAAGAGCTTCAGATTCCGATTCAGGTTCAACTTGATGAATTTGAATTTGCTCAATACGTGGCCCTTCTGCTGAAACAACAGTAAATTCCAGATTTTGATAACGCAGTGTTTCCCCGACAGTCGGAATTTTTTGCAGTTGATAGATCAGAAAACCGCCTAAAGTCTGATATTCTTCAGTAATCGGAAGATCTAAGTCAACCAGTTCATTAACTTCTTCAATATCTAACTGAGCTTGAACTAAAAAAGTTTGCTCATCAATATATTGAAGTGTAATTTCTTCTGTTTCTGTCGGTTCTGAACTATCTCCAATAATTTCTGCAATCAAATCATTAATCGTCACTAATCCAGCCGTTCCACCAAATTCATCAACAATAATCACCATTTCTAGATGCGATCGCTGCATCAACGGTAACAATTCACTCAACAGCATTTGTTCAGAGACAAATCGAGCAGGGNCATCAATATATTGAAGTGTAATTTCTTCTGTTTCTGTCGGTTCTGAACTATCTCCAATAATTTCTGCAATCAAATCATTAATCGTCACTAATCCAGCCGTTCCACCAAATTCATCAACAATAATCACCATTTCTAGATGCGATCGCTGCATCAACGGTAACAATTCACTCAACAGCATTTGTTCAGAGACAAATCGAGCAGGGCGAATCCAAGATTCTAGCGAAGTTTCTGGAGAGAGCCGTCTTTCAGCTAAGGGTTTTGCTAAGTCTCTAAAGTCAATAATTCCCAAAATATCATCTAAAGATTCCCGCATAACGGGATAACGAGAATGATCCGAAACAGCCATTTCATCAAGCAAATTTTGAAAAGTCGCAGTGCTTGAAATTGCGATAATATTGGTTCGGGGAATCATTACTTCTTCCGCTAAAACATCCCCAAATTCAAACACATTATTGAGGAGTTCTCTGGCTTCAGCTTCTAAGCCCATCGACTCACTAGATGTTGTAATAATCAGTTGTAATTCTTCTGGGGTAACTCTTGTATAAGGTTGTCCGGTATATTCAATTCCACCGAGTTTTAAAAGCCAACGAGTGGATTGATTTAAGCCCCAAACAAACGGACTAAAAAAACGAGCGATCGCTAAACTTGGAGGGGCTAATAAACGCGAAAGTTGTTCAGGATACAGCAGAGCCAACGACTTCGGACATAGCTCACCCAGAACAATTTGCAAATAAGCAATTAACATAAACGTCAAGATAGGAATTGCTAGAGAATGAGCAATAATATCTTGAAAAACGAGAGGTAAACGAAGCGAAATGATTAATGATCGAATCGCCACTGCTAGCGTTCCCTCTCCGATCCAACCCAACGCTAAACTTGATAGCGTAATTCCAAACTGAGTCGTAGAGAGCAAAAGATCAATCCGTCGCTGAAGCCGTTGAACCGCCCTCGCCGGACGATCTCCTTCATCTACAAGTTGACTAATCCGCGATCGGCGGACAGAAACCATCGAGAACTCAGCAGTGACAAAAAAAGCGTTGATTGCAATCAGCAGAAATACTGACAACAATCGCACCAGCAAATCCTGGGAAGTCAGCGTCATTGTAGAAAAGTCACCCACATGAGTTCTATTAAAAAAAGTCGCACAAACATTAAAACTTATTTATCTCACAATTGGAATTCCAGACATTTTTAGCTCTAGTTTCTGATCGGGATAATCCGTCAAACTGATGGCTAATTCTTTAGCATTATCGAGCAGTGCGGTGGGAATACTCACCGTTCCGACATAGGTTTGGCTATCAGGAGGTAACTGTCCCGGTAAGTCATCAACACTCGCACTTAAAGCACGACCTTTATCATCCGTTACGTTCAAGAAACTATAGAGAAATCTGACCGAACTATCGCTTTCATTTTTAAGCTGTACGTTCAAAAGCAGCGAACTTCCAGTTTGACTCGCTGAAGTCACCTCTAGCGTTACCCCCTCATCCCGACTGACAATCGGAAAAGTAGATGAAGCGGCTTGCTGTTGGGGTTTCTGTTCAGGTTTTTGTTCGGCTTTCTGTTCAGGTTTTTGTTCAGGTTTTTGTTCAGGTTTTTGTGCGGCTTTCTGTTCGGTTTGCTGTTGGGGTTTATCACTGGCGGGAGCAGAAGCTGTTGTCTCATCATCTTTCCCTTCCATTCTCTTCTTCACATTCGCCAGAATGTCACCTTCTTTGAGCATTTTCACGCCATCAGTTTTGCGTTCGGTTTCTTCCTTTTTACCCGTTAGATTACTTGGACGTACATCAGGCTGAGTAATCTCTTTCAAAGCTTCCCGACCCAGTTTGTACCCCCAAGCCGAACTAAAAAACCCGGCTCCAAACATAAGCACAAGTAAAACGACGGTCATTATTACGGTTGAGTTCAATCCCATCTCCTGTAAGTGTCAGTGTGAGTGATCGTGATTGAGATTAGTTTCAATAGGATATAGTAGCAGGCTACGTCTCCTTTCTTTCTATTTTACCGTGCATCCCACGCACAAAAGCAGTTTGAGACTTTCCCGACTTCCTACATTATTNAGTAGCAGGCTACGTCTCCTTTCTTTCTATTTTACCGTGCATCCCACGCACAAAAGCAGTTTGAGACTTTCCCGACTTCCTACATTATTAATGGGTTCACCTGTCAGTTAACCAATAGGGCGTAAATTAATTGCCTTGAGAGTTCGCCAATACTGCTTTCTGGTCTCAAAATTTAACCCTTGATTTCACCATCAACATGGGGCTAGGGACAGATATATAGACTCTTTGATAGTTCTCTCTAACGACTTACTTTTATTCTTTCCTTTAAATAAGGTAAAGTCCTCATAGTCTTCACAAGCTATATATAATAGGGGTTTTAGTCTTCACAAAGTCCTCACACACTGTTCAATTTACCTCTAGTGAGTCCTCACACACAGTAAAAACACCCCTCAAGAGAAGGGTGCTTAACCTCTATGCTTAACTTTTAATTTTTCTACTGNCTAGTGAGTCCTCACACACAGTAAAAACACCCCTCAAGAGAAGGGTGCTTAACCTCTATGCTTAACTTTTAATTTTTCTACTGTCTCAGCTCTACTGTCTTTCTAACTGACTGGTCTGTTACCTCATCATTCAGAAAGGAGATAGGTAGGGACTGAATCAGTCGGTAACTTGGAACTGAGAAATAACCTGTTGCTGATTGTCTGAGTTGACCGGATGAGAGAAAACCTGTATCTACCAGTTCTCTCAATAATCTCTTAGTTGAGCTGGCTGACTCACCCCGATTGAGAACGTCTTTGAGAAGGAATGGGCGATCGCTAAACTTTTTCTGAATCATCACCAACAATCCNCATGGCCAATGATGTTTTAATCTAGTCTACCTGTTAGTAGGGTGTAGACACCTGTTAACAGATAGTGTTGACACTGTAGACACCTACCGTATACACTGTAGACAGGTAGTGTAGACAGGTGTAGACATGGCAAGTGAACTGATTAGCTTTAGACTCTCAAATAGTGAACTGGACTGGCTTAGAGGGCAGTGTGAACCGGGTGAAAGTCTCAATCTTGCAGCTAAGAGATTGTTACTATCCATCAGTCAATGTGTAGACACCCCTGTTAACAGTCCTGTAGACACTGTAGACACCCCTGTTAACAGTGTAGACACCCCTGATATAAGAGAGGAATTAGAACAGCTACAAACTAGACTGGATGAACGTTTTGAGGAGTTAGAGGAACGCCTGGGAAAGCTGAACGCCTGAGTGAAGAACTGGAAACACTCAGGCAATCTGTTAACAGTAGTGTAGACAGGTGTATACAGGTAGGTGTAGACAGTGTAGACAGTGGTGTAGACAGGTGTATACAGCTAGAAAATTGGTTGGCCAACACAGTCCCAAAACTAAAAAGGGAGAGGGGTTACACGTCCAACTCGGCAGGGAAGTTGATCAGGTCTATTGAGCAGTTGCGATCGCAAATTGCCCAAAATAAAACCCCTAACCATGATGGCTAGGGGCTAATATCACACCATTCCTTATTGGAGAAAGCGTCTGGAAAGAACTGTTCTCAGGTTAACAGGTGGCCGATCGCATTTACATGAATCAATGTACAGCGATACAGCAAAGTCAGTGTTTCAATGTACAGTGATCGCCAAACGAGAGACTGTTGAACTGGAAATGCGATCACATTACTCATCTGGCTCATCCTCTGAAGATCGGAGGGGGGTTTGATAAGTAGGTGGCAGGAATCCTGCTTTTTTATAAGACTCCAGTTCCTCTAAAACTCCTCTCAGTATCCAGTCAACGCAGG
>NZ_LATL02000022.1 GCF_000972705.2 Limnoraphis robusta CS-951
ACTCATTTTTTATTCTCCTTTATAGCGTTAACGGCATTTTACACCCATTCTCGTAACGTTTGATGCACAACAGGATGAAGCGCAAGCCAAAGAGTTTATTATCAAAGCGGCTTCTGAATACCCCTTAGAGGATTATATGTGGCATCTGGCTGTTGTGCATCAAACGTTACGAGAATGGGTGTAAAATGCCGTTAACGCTATAAAGGAGAATAAAAAATGAGTCTGATCGGAAATATTATCTGGTTGATTTTTGGCGGTTTTCTTTCGGGTTTAGGATATATTTTGGGTGGGCTGGCAACTTGTTTAACGATTATTGGCATTCCGTTTGGACTGCAAGCGATTAAACTCGGTTTTGCAACCATGACGCCCTTTGGCAAAGAAAATGTGGTGTTAGAAGGTTTTTCTAATCCTTTTACGATGATTTTTAATGTGATTTGGGTGATCTTTTTTGGTTGGGAAATTGCCCTTTCTCATTTAGTTCATGGGCTGATTTTATTGATTACGATTATCGGGATTCCTTTTGCTCAACAACATTTTAAACTGATTCCACTGGCTCTATTTCCTTTTGGGCGAGAACTTCGTTAAAAACGATTAAATATTTGCTACATATGATTGATAATGCTGTAGGGGCGGGGTCCGAACCCCTTTATATATTCCCCAAATCATCTTAATAAAACCCCCCCCCCCTGCCGGGAATTGATCTGTAGCATTATTTTTTTGATTTTCTATTTTTTTANGTTTTTCTAATCCTTTTACGATGATTTTTAATGTGATTTGGGTGATCTTTTTTGGTTGGGAAATTGCCCTTTCTCATTTAGTTCATGGGCTGATTTTATTGATTACGATTATCGGGATTCCTTTTGCTCAACAACATTTTAAACTGATTCCACTGGCTCTATTTCCTTTTGGGCGAGAACTTCGTTAAAAACGATTAAATATTTGCTACATATGATTGATAATGCTGTAGGGGCGGGTTCCGAACCCATTTATATATCCCACACATCATCTTAATAAACCCGCCCCCTCTTGCAGGAAATTGATCTGTAGCATTATTTTTTCGATTTCATATGATTTAATCTCTAAAGGTTCATCTAATAAAAGTTGACCATTTTCATCACTTTTTCCTATCATACCATGTCCGGTTGATTAATGCGTGTTCTGAAGGCGGGGCGGGTTTTTTTAATTTAGTAATAGGTGTCAGAGATGGTTTAGAACCCGCCCCTACAGAATGATTCTTGATTAGTCGGACATGATCATATAAACTTTTATTAGGGGGAAAATCCCCATCAAATTTTACTCTAATTTTTCTAAAGGAACAATCTGCGGATCAAGAATTTTCGGGCTGGAAGTTGTGAATTTAACGGCGATGGATATTTTACCTTTGTTTCCAAAAATATGGGTGACTTCTCCAATTCCAAAAGATCGATGAAGTACGCGATCGCCAACAGCAAAGCTTTCGACTTTTGAGGGGGTTTGATTCTTTTTTTCGGGAGTTTTTTGAGTCTTTTTAGTTGATTTTGCAGGTTGAGTAACCGGGAGATAACCTTTGATGAGATCTGGGGGTAATTCTTTCAAAAACATCGAAGGAATGCAGGGTTCTAAATATCCCCAGAGACGACGTTCTCGGGCGTGTGAGAGGAATAACTGTTCTTTTGCGCGAGTAATTCCCACATAACAAAGTCGCCGTTCTTCTTCGAGGGCTAAGGGATCATTTAAACTGCGGAAATTGGGGAATAATCCTTGTTCCATTCCCACTAAAAATACTATCGGAAATTCTAAGCCTTTGGCGGAATGAAGCGTCATTAAAGAAACGGCTTGTTCCCCTTCCTGGAGATTATCTAAATCAGACGCTAGAGAAGCACTGGCTAAAAATCCGCCGAGGGTTGTATCTTCAGAATCTTCTTGAAATTGTGCGACGGCGTTACTCAATTCTTTAATATTTTCAAGGCGACTTTCGGCTTCATCTGTGCCTTGATTTGTCAAATCTAGAATATAGTCAGATTCCTGCATTACACCGTCTAAAATATCAAGCACCGTGTAGGATGCGATTCGTTCTTGCCAAGATGATATCATTTGAGCAAACTGATTAACAGCTTTTGCTGAACGTCCAGCTAAGGTATTTACTGAGTCTTGATCGCTGACAATTTCCCACAGGGGAACGCCCAATTGTTGCGCCGCATTGACTAAGCTATCAATGGTAGTTTTACCAATTCCTCTGCGGGGTGTATTGATAATTCGCATTAAACTCATGCTATCAGCAGGATTGGCAATCACTCGTAAATATGAAATTGCGTCTTTGATTTCTTTGCGATCATAAAACTTTAAGCCGCCCACAACTCGATAGGGAATATTGCTTTTAATTAAAGCATCTTCTAAGGCACGAGATTGAGCGTTAACGCGATAAAGTATTGCAAAACTACCATAACCTAATTCGGGATGTTGTTGGGTTAAATTGTTAATTTGAGTGGCAATAAATCGGGCTTCTGCGGCTTCATCGTCGGCTTGATAACAGAAAATAGGCGGCCCTTCTCCGCGTGTCGGACGCAATACTTTTTCAATACGGGTGGTATTATTTTGAATGAGTTGATTGGCGACTTCGAGAATATTTTCCCGTGAGCGATAGTTTTCTTCTAATTTAATCATGGTGCGGGTGTCGTCATCGGCTAAACCGTCCCCAAAATCCTCTTGAAATTCTAACAGAATGGTATAGTCTGCCATGCGGAAAGAATAAATCGATTGATCGACATCTCCGACGACAAAGATTGAACGATTTTTCCAGTTGTTAAAGGTTCTCGGATGTTCGCCGTTGGTGACTAATAGCCGAATGAAATCATATTGAGTGCGGTTGGTATCTTGATATTCATCGACTAATATATGGCTGAATTTTTGATGCCAATAGGCTAGAACTTGTTCGTTTTGCTGGAATAGTTCAACGGGAACTCGAATTAAATCATCAAAATCTAGGGCGTTATTGGCGGCGAGATTATCTTGATAGATGCTGTAAACGTCGGCAATGACTCGACCATTATATTCAGGATTTTCTCGTTGATAAGCTAGGGGAGAAAGCCCTAAGTTTTTGGCGTTACTAATTTGATAGCGAACTTTTCGAGGCTCGAACTTTTTCTCATCTAAGTTAAGCTGTTTGGTGACGATTTGCTTGACTAAACTTTGAGCATCGGATTCATCAAAAATCGAGAAGTTTTGTTGCCACTGTCTGCCTTTTTCGTCGGTATATTTGTTGATATCGTAGCGAAGAATTCGCGCACAAAGACTGTGAAAAGTTCCCATCCACAGATGTTTAGTAATACTGCGATAAACTTGCGATCGCAACTTCGTTTGTTCGGGGGGAGTCAAGGCGGAAAAGGGTTTTTGATACTGAGTTTGCGCCTGTTGTTCAGAAAAGATTGTCTCGACTCGTTCTTTAATTTCTCGGGCGGCTTTGTTGGTAAATGTCACCGCCAAAATATTCTCGGGATGAACGTGATGGGTTCGCAATAGGTTGGCAATGCGATAGGTTAACGCCCGAGTTTTACCCGAACCTGCTCCCGCCACAACGAGCATCGGACCGCAAAAATGTTCGACGGCTTGGCGTTGGCAGGGGTTGAGATGGCTAAGGAAGTCAACGGTCTGAGTCATGGCTGCAAAAGGGAAATTTTCCGCTATAGTTTAGGCTACCATGTTCAAGGTTCCCCTGACTAAAATTAATCAGGGGAGGAGTAACAGAGAAACTTATCAAGTTAGAATTAGCAGTTGTAATAAGTCCGATACCACTCTACAAATCGTTCAATTCCGACTTCAATTGGGGTATCGGGACTAAAGCCAACGTCTTGAACTAAAGCATCAACATTTGCATAAGTGATCGGCACGTCTCCGGGTTGCATCGGAAGCATTTCTTTGACGGCTTGTTTCCCAATACAGTTCTCTAAAACTTCGATCATTCGCAAAAGTTCAACGGGTTTATTATTGCCAATATTGTAGATTTTGTAAGGAGCTTTTGAGTTGCTTTCAGCTTCTGTATTGGGCTGAGGAACGTTATCTATTACCCGGACAATGCCTTCAACTAAATCATCAATATAGGTAAAATCTCGTTGCATTTTACCATAATTAAAGACTTTGATAGGTTCTCCTGCAAGAATGGCTTTTGTAAACAGAAAAACTGCCATATCTGGACGACCCCAAGGCCCATAAACGGTAAAGAAACGTAAGCCTGTTAAGGGCATATTATAGAGATGGCTGTAGCTGTGAGCCATTAATTCATTTGCTTTTTTTGTGGCTGCATATAAACTGACGGGATAATCAACGTTATCTTCAACCGCAAAGGGTATTTTTTTGTTTGCCCCATAGACTGAACTCGAAGATGCAAAAACCAAATGACCCACGTTTGTATGACGGCAACCTTCGAGAATGTTCATAAAACCCGTGAGGTTGCTATCAGCATAAGCATGGGGGTTCGTGATAGAATAGCGAACTCCGGCTTGAGCGGCTAGATTGACAACAACTTCAAATTTTTGTTCAGAAAAGAGCTTTTCTATTTGTTCGCGATCGGCCAAGTCTAATTGATAAAAGGTGAAATCTTTTGAAGAACTGATTTGCTCAAGTCGATCTTTTTTCAAAGAAACATCATAATAGGAATTGAGGTTATCTAATCCGATAACGGTGTCCCCTCGTTGCAGTAACCTTTTAGACAAATGAAATCCAATAAATCCAGCCGCGCCTGTCACTAAGATTTTCACAAAACTTTCCCCTTCTAAACTTCAGGTTTTGACTTCTTTTGGTGTTAACGTTGATTCTATAGACCCAATTTACTAATCGGCTTTAGAGCTTCAGATTAGCAAGTCGCTGTTCTGTAAGATTATGCACTAATTGTAACGGCAAAGAACAGCTTAGACAAATGCAACCCGTTTCAATGATTTTAACCGTTCTATTAATGTCATAGCATATTTTATCAAAATTGTTAAGTATTAGGTAATTTTCAAGCCCTATCCTCAATCAACTGAGTTAACCTCTGGGAGTGACTTCTAGCCAAAGCGGTAAATGATCTGAGCCAAGTTTAGGGCCTATTTTTCGGTCTAAAGTCATCAGATCCTCGCTGTACACCGCGTGATCAATTGCAATCATCATAAAAGGAGGTAAACCTGCTAACCAAGTGGGTTGAAGTCCAAAACCTCGTTGAGAATTTCTCAAATGAGCGGCTTGTAAAAACTGACGAAATCGACTTGACCAAGGGGTAAGATTAAAGTCACCTATTATAATTACTTGATTTCCCTGATTTTGTTGTTGCTGACTCCAAGCGGCTACTGCATCTAGTTCAGTTTGTTGAAAGTTAGAAGTGCCGTTATTTCGAGGACGAGTAACGTGTAAACTGAGAATAGATAGGGTTTGATTCCCTTGTATCTGAGTGGCAATCATCGGACGTTCGGAATTTGAGGGAAAATGAAGAATTTCTGTGTTTTTAATTTGCAGAGATGGGGGTAAATTTGTCGGGACTAAAAAGGCAACTCCATGAGAATTTTTTAGCGGACGGGACTCGACAACCCGATAACGAGTAAGATTAGATTCAATCTGATTTAACCATGCGGGTGTCACTTCTTGGAGAAAAATTAGATCGGCATTTTGTTGGTCTAAATATTGCAGTGTGGGTGTATAATTTGTGTTGTTGCGGTCAAGATTCAGATGAAGTAACTGTAAGGAATTTTGAGCAGTATTATTCCCTTGAACAGCGTTAATATTTTGAGAATGTGGGATAAACAAAGGCAAAATTAACAGGACGTTCAGGAATAAGGGGAGACTAAAAGCTAAACTCCAAAAGCGATATTTAATCCCATTTAATAAAATAGCCAGCAGTAAAATTAAACTCAATTGAACTCGCAAATGATCGAGGAGTTGGAAAACCCACCATTGGCGACCCAAAAAACCCAGAAAAGTTGCAATTGCCGCCAAAATTGCTATAATATTCATGCCAAAACAGAGATTATTTAATAAGAAATTCAAAGTTCTGTTTCTCATTTTAATAAACTTGTTGATTGAAGACGTTTTCCACAATAAAAAGCATCACAAAACCCAAGATAACCGCAATAATGGGAGTCGCTATCCAACCCAATGCAATATTGCGTAAAACTTGCCATTTAATTTGTCTATATCCTTTGACTCCATGTAGTAAACCAATACCAATAACTGCACCGACTACCGCTTGAGAACTAGAAACAGGAATGAGCGGAATTGTCGGTAAATTATTATTCACCAAAAACTGTTGTAACTGCCTCGAAGAAAATACATATAAAACGAGAGAATGAGCAGTCACAGCAACAAATGCAGCCACCGGAGACAGGGGCATCAGATTATTTCCGACTGTCATCATTACGCCTTTAGAGTAAGTATAGACTCCCACAGCTATGGCAATTCCTCCTAATAAAAAAAGCTGTTCTACTGAGCTAAAAGTCAATTGATTTAGACGAATATCTGTAAAGGGAGAGGAAGGAACAAATACTCCCATGACGTTCCCAATATTATTCGCTCCAAGTGCATAAGAACCAAATGCACCTGCTAAGATTAAGAAAAAACGAGTGTAGAAGTCTAGCTGAAGTAAATGAGGTTTAATTCCGTTAATGAAAACCACCACAATTTTATAGAGAATAGCCGCAAAAATTGCCCCTAAAATTGGACAAGCAACCCAAGTCCCTATAATTTTGATTAATGCGTTGATATCGGTTGCTGAACCGCTAAACAAGTTCCAAGCAATAATTGCACCTACAATGGCTTGACTGGTAGAGACAGGTAAGCCAATTTGAGTCATCCAAAACACTGTAATTGCGGCAGATAAGGCGGCTGTAAATGCACCAGGAAGTGTGTTAATTGCACCTAATTCGCCTAAGCCTTCCGCAGCACCCGCACCCCCAATCACTGCTCCGATTATAACAAAAATACTACAAATAAAAGCGGCGGTACTAAATCTAACCATGCGACTTCCGACGGCTGTACCGAATACATTAGCTGCATCATTTGCCCCCAAAGACCAGCCCAAAAATAAGCCACTCGACAGAAAAATGAGTGTTGCGATGATGTCCATTTAGTTGAAAATTAACCTCAAAAAATCATACCATCAAACTTGTTACCTTTAGGTGCATCAAACCTATGGCTTTTGTTCAAGAAATAACTATTTGATGAATCCTACTAATATTATAAAACTCGTTTAATTGCATAAATTGCCAGTTTATCGCTAGCATTTTCAGCCGCATCCGCCAGAGAATTAATCACATTTACACTATCGCGCAGTTGAATTTTTCGCTCCAAAGGCAATTGAGAATCAAAAATATTTTTCTTCAGGCGTAAAGCAATTTTATCAGATTCAGATTCATAAACTCTGACTTTATAAATGTGATCGCGTACTGTGCGCGGATCTCTAAAAAACGAACGGGCTGCAATGACAATCGTTTCTACACTTTTAACCACCATTTGGGTGAGATCTTTAAAGTCTTTTTCGTAAACCGTGGGAACTTCTAATTTTTCGATGATAATATCTTGATAGATATCACCAAATACATNTTTATCAGATTCAGATTCATAAACTCTGACTTTATAAATGTGATCGCGTACTGTGCGCGGATCTCTAAAAAACGAACGGGCTGCAATGACAATCGTTTCTACACTTTTAACCACCATTTGGGTGAGATCTTTAAAGTCTTTTTCGTAAACCGTGGGAACTTCTAATTTTTCGATGATAATATCTTGATAGATATCACCAAATACATCGATTAAATAGTAAAGATTTTCGAGTAAACTTAAGACATCACCTCGGGAATCTGGAATTAACATTTCTGTGTAGAGTTCAGATTCAATTGCCCGCCGTAATTCGTTACAGCGATCTTTAACGTTTTGAATTTGCTGCATTTTTTCTTCACAGCTTTCAGTAACAAAACCTTTGGCAAGATAGGAGGTTAAACCCATTTCAAAGTATAAGCTTCCCTCAGATACTTTATCCATAAATTCATCAAGCTGCTGTTCAATAAATTTTGTTTTGCCAAAGAAGGATGGTATTTTTTCTGACATTGTTTGATCCTCTGTTAAAAAATCTAAGGTAAATTTAAGACCCGATCTAAAAGCATCTTTTTTTCAACTCTAATTAATAGATAACGACCTTTTTCTTCTAGAATTTGATAATCTTTATCCTGTAAACCCAGTCTTTCAAGTTCTTTGAGGCGACTAATCACCATAATTGTTGAAGGATTGGGACGATTTTGAATTGAATCAAAAAGATTGTATATTGGCTGATCTTCCATTAATCCCTTGAAAAAGTCAAGCACCGTATAAAAAACAACATGACGTTCTGAATAATAGACAACACTGGGTTTTCTAAAGCCGATCATCCAGACTTCTTCTTGAGGTTTTTCGACTTGAGAAATCTGCTGAGAAATTTGTCTTAAGGGGAGTTGACGAACTTCATCAATCAGAAAAATTGCGGGATTAACTAGAAGCATAAAAAACGCCATAAATCCAGCTAAATTGGCAGCGATTAACCAACGCCATTGATTGGGATATCGCAGTATCCATGCGATTAATATTGCAGTGGNGGAGTTGACGAACTTCATCAATCAGAAAAATTGCGGGATTAACTAGAAGCATAAAAAACGCCATAAATCCAGCTAAATTGGCAGCGATTAACCAACGCCATTGATTGGGATATCGCAGTATCCATGCGATTAATATTGCAGTGGCTATCCAGATTATTCCTCCTCGTAAATGTAAGCCCGATTTTTCAACGACTGCGGGTAAGTCAATGATCGCTGGATCACTTCCGATGAATTGAGGACTATAAAGAGAAGCAATTCCCAGAATAACGAGGAACAAAATATTGAATCCTCCCGTGAACAGTATTCCTCTATTTTTTGAAGCTTTTATTTCCTGGATTTCTGCATTTTGGGCAATTATTGATTCACTAAATAATAAGGCAATTAAAATAGATGCTGCTGGCATTGCTGGTAAGACATAACTGGGAAGCTTTGTAACAGAAATAGAGAAAAAGATAAAAATACAAACAAACCAGAATAACCCAAACAAACCTAACTGATGATCACGAGGCTGTTGACGCCAAAAAGAACGCTGCCAGAAGTGAGAACGAATGATAGCTAAGGGCAAATAAATCGACCAAGGCATAAAGCCAATTAAAACAACAAGAAAGTAAAAATACCAAGGGGCGGCGTGACCATTAACGACGTTCGTAAATCGTTGAATATTGTGATAGCCAAAGAAAGAATCAATATAGGTTTGACCATTGCGGAGAATGACTAAAACATACCAAGGCAGGGCAATTATTGTGAAAATGATTCCGCCTACAAGGGGCTTTACTTCGTGTAAAACGTTTCTGAAATTACCGAGATAAAGGCAAAAAGATGTTAATATTAATCCGGGTAAAACAAGACCAACTGGCCCTTTTGCTAAGACGGCTAATCCCAAGAAAATATAAAAGGATAAATACCATTTATTAGGCAGAGAAAAGTCTAGGAATAACTGAGAAAGAGAAAAGCCTTCTGGGCTTTCGGTTGTTTTTTTTCCTTCCTCAACATAGCCCCAAAAAAAGCAAAATAAAGCGGTTCCCATGCACCCACTTAACAGCATATCTGAGACGCCTTGACGCGCCCAAATCAGGGTTTCAGGNAAATATAAAAGGATAAATACCATTTATTAGGCAGAGAAAAGTCTAGGAATAACTGAGAAAGAGAAAAGCCTTCTGGGCTTTCGGTTGTTTTTTTTCCTTCCTCAACATAGCCCCAAAAAAAGCAAAATAAAGCGGTTCCCATGCACCCACTTAACAGCATATCTGAGACGCCTTGACGCGCCCAAATCAGGGTTTCAGGATTAAAAGCTGCGATCGCCGATCCGATCCAAGCAGATAACCACAACTGGCGTGTTTTTTGTCGAGAATCAACTGGAAAATTTGAGGGAAAAAATCCGAATGATCGCAAGGTTAAAAAACAACCCACCGTTAAAGCGATCGCCGCCAATGCGGAGGGAAAACGCACCGCCCATTCATTCACACCAAAAACTTGATAACCCACCGCCATCAACCAATAAACCAACGGGGGTTTATCGAAGCGAGTTTCACCGTTAAAATAGGGCGTGATCCAATCTCCTGTCAGTACCATTTGACGGGCGGCTTCCGCAAACAAGGGTTCAGTTTCATCAACTAACCCAGTATTCCCCAAATTCCACAGAAACGCGATGCTACAAATCAACAACAACCCAAAAATTGAGAATCCCCAACTTGTTTTTGGATGTTGATCAAAGGATTTCCAGTATTGTTTGAGGGGTTTGGCTATCTTCAATGTTGTCATTCCCAGTGCGTCATTTCCAAATATTCAATCTCTCAGACCCTAATTTAGCAGTTCGAGGTTCCATCAGGACAGGAGAATTTTTTATTTTTTCACAGTGAGACACTTTTGGCAATCCTAAATGAGCAAATTTTCTCTCTAAAATGATAGCATTTCCTTGAAGCTGTATCTAGAGGTTTAATCAATCTACCGAGTATGACCAAATTTATTTCTAAACTTCATCTCGTGGGTGTGATGGTTATTGTTAGTACCATCATCTTGTTTATTTGTAGCAGTTTACGTCATGCCTTATTTCAATCGAATGCTTTTGATTTGGGCATTTTTGATAATGGGATTTACCTAATTAGTCAAGGGCAAGAACCTTTTGTGGTTTTTCGAGGTTTACATATTTTGGGTGATCATGGGGCTTGGATACTTTATCCTTTGGCTATATNATGCCTTATTTCAATCGAATGCTTTTGATTTGGGCATTTTTGATAATGGGATTTACCTAATTAGTCAAGGGCAAGAACCTTTTGTGGTTTTTCGAGGTTTACATATTTTGGGTGATCATGGGGCTTGGATACTTTATCCTTTGGCTATATTATACAAGATTTTTCCCGATATTCACTGGTTATTTTTTGTCCAAGCGGTTAGCCTGGCGATGGGTGCTTTACCGACTTTTTATTTAGCAACTCAGGCGAATTTAAAACAATCCCAAGCCACGGCTATGGCTGCCGTTTATTTACTTTATCCGCTTGTTTTTAATCTCAATTTGTTTGATTTTCATCCCGAAGTTATAGCACTTCCTGCGTTACTCTGGGCGATTTTAGCCGCTCGTTTACAGCAAGTTTTAGCCTTTAGTTTCGCCCTGGTGATCATCTTAAGCTGCAAAGCGGTTTTATCTTTAACTGTCGCCGCTTTAGGGCTATGGTTACTATTGTTTGAAAATCGGCGAACTTGTGGATTAATTGCTTTATTTTTGGGTTTAACGTGGTTTTTCATTGCAACTCAGGTGATCATTCCTCAATTCAGTGGAGGTGAACCCGCAGGTGTTAAATTTTATGATTCTCTCGGAGATTCTGTTGGGGAAATTGCGATTAATTTGTTGCTGAAACCGGGAATTGTTTTCCAACAAATTTTTACCTTAGCTAATTTGGAATATTTAGTCCTGCTGACTGTTCCGATTATTTGGGGACTTTCTCCCCG
>NZ_LATL02000023.1 GCF_000972705.2 Limnoraphis robusta CS-951
GGTTTATATCAGTTGTCTGCGGGACAGGATAAATTTACTCGGAACCCGCCCCTACATGACACCCTCTTGACTTAACCGAGGTTCGATAACAGCACTTTCCAATTCACCCCATTCTCCGGTTTAACGCCTGTATTCACCAGTTCAAAAATTTGACCTACGGTTTCAGGAATATCCAGACATTCCACACAAGCAGCCGCCACATCAATTCGACTCGTTTGGCCCGTAAGTTTATCCCCAACCCCCACCTCAACCCCTAACTTTCCGCCTGTCGTCGCTTTAAGCAATGTGTTCAGGTCATAGGACGTATAGGGGCCATCTGTTAGCCGTCCGGGTCGAATAATGGTGTAAGGGAGTCCTGAACGAATTATCGCTTCCTCGCCCTTCTGCTTGGCATCCAACACCCCAAAAGCATTGAGAAGACTATAGGGAAATTGGTCTTTTCGCAGGACACCACAGGAAGACACAAACACAAAGCGTTTGAGGGTTTTAGGTGCAGCAGCAACTAGGTTACTCACCCCTTGAGCATCCACTTGTTCAGGGCTATTATTGGCGTTTTTGCGGCGATACTCAGCATCAAAATAAATTTTCAGCCATTCTACCCAACTTTCCTGTCCCGTTGACTGTTGTAACGTGTTAAAATCCCATTTGGTTGAGGGAAATGCAGTCGTTCCGGTACAACAAATAATATCAGAGATATTCTCGGTCGCCGCAGACAAACTAGAGGGGTTGCAAATATCTCCGACAACAACCTCTACTTGATTTTCAAACATTTTCTCTGCCTTTTGAGCATTGCGAGTTAAAACCCTCACCGAAAATCCTTTTTCTAAAAGTTTGGCGACGGTAAGTTGACCCACTCCACCTGTTGAACCCGTAACTAGCACTCGCTCTGTGGATGATACTGTTGAAGTCACAATCGGTTTCCTCTATGTTAATTTTCCCTTATACAAAAAAATAAAACACTTTCTAAAAATTGACAATCAATAGATAGAGTTTTTGCTCTAAATTTTGATTTTAAAATTCTCAGGCTGAACGGTATTTTTTGATCTATCTAAAGATATCTTTCTTGTAACAGATGTACAAGCAATCACAGTCTAGCACAATGATATTTACGTTGTTTGTGAACAGGCTTGTTAGCTAGGAGATCAGAAAATGTTTAACCTGAAAAATTTAGTAAACGCTAAAATTGTTGCTTTAACTGCTGTTGCTGGTCTTACACCCCTGATTGCTCAATCTGCTTTAGCAGAATCAACTAAAATTAACTCTAGCTTTGAGCGATTTCAAGATGGAGTATTAATCACTCAAGGTACAATTAATCCCGGAGAAGTTCCTACAACTAATCCTGGAGAAGTTCCTACAACTAATCCCGGAGAAGTTCCTACAACTAATCCCGGAGAAGTTCCTACAACTAATCCTGGAGAAGTTCCTACAACTAATCCTGGAGAAGTTCCTACAACTAATCCTGGAGAAGTTCCTACAACTAATCCCGGAACCAGTCCTACAAATCGTCCTGGAACCAGTCCTACAAATCGTCCCGGAACCAGTCCTACAAATCGTCCCGGAACCAGTCCTACAAATCGTCCCGGAACCAGTCCTACAAATCGTCCTGGAACCAGTCCGAATATTAATCCTAATCAACAGAGAAACTCTCCTTCTCAACCCCTAAACGGGGGTGATAACTCCAATGAACTACAGAGAAATTCTCCAGACACAAATCGAGGAGTAACAACGGAAATGAATGACATGGAGAATCAAGATTTGACTTCTCCGAATCCTCAGATTAATAATGAGGGAGTGACGAATTCTCCCAATAATCCTATTGAGAATGAACCCGACGACGGATTTATTGGGGTTCCGGCTCGATAATTGATTGGAAGAAAGCATATTTTAGCTGGAATTTAATCCCAACTCAAACTCCTGTTTTTGGTAGCAGGGGTTCTTTTTATAAAGAATAAAGATTCAATTTTTAGACTCTGAATACTCTAGGCGCATCAAACCAAAGTTTCCCAACTTGTGAGCATGACTTTTAAATCTTTCAAACTTTGTTTAATGCGACGATGAACCGTAATCATACTAATTCCTAAATGTTTGGCAACTTCTTTGTAAGTGAGATTTTTAAAGAAAACTAATTCTAAAATATATCGATTTTTTTCTTTTAACTTCAATAAAGCCATCTCCAAATCTATTTTGTCTTCATGAGCCGTCTTGAAATCGTTATAATTCGGATCAACAATCAATTCAACTAAGCTCTTTTGATCCTCAAATTCATCATTGAAAGTCGCATCCAAACTCAACACAGAACTATTTTTTTCAGCTAATTTAACCTGATTCCACTGCTCAACAGAAATCCCCAAAGTATTAGCAATTTCTAAATCTGTTGGTTTTCGGTGTAGTTTTTCCTGCAATTGAGCAACCACTTTTGACCCTTGACGCTTCAACTTTAAATAATGACGCGGAACTCTAATTAACGAACTTTTGTCCCGTAAATAATGTAAAATTTCCCCTCGAATATAAGGAACAGCAAAAGAACTAAACGCACAACCTTTTGTTAAATCAAACCGTTCAATCGCTTGAATAAGTCCAATACATCCAACTTGAAGTAAATCATCATAACTTTCCGAACATTGTTTAATCCAGTGATGTACTTCTTTGCGAACCAAACCCCTATTCAGTTGAACAATTTGATTCCGAATAGATTGACAAGGAAACTGCTTATATTCTTGTAGCAATTCCAGACTACTCTGTTTGAGACAACGGGGTGAAGTCTGATAGTTCATCATAAGTATTGCCAATCTGAATTGAGTGGAACCTTAAACCGTTATCTAGTTCTAGATATCCGATTTTCTGAGTTTTTAGCTTTGTTATTAGCTTTACTATCGCCCCACTCAACCCTTCTTTTCTTCACCCAAACAGGTGATTTTAGAATCACCCAGGAGTAGGAATTTATTCAGAATCTCGATGCACTAAACTAGGAGAAAATGCAGGCAAACAAACAGCTATATATTCCGCCCCTTCCTCAGTCGGACTACTATAACGCACCCATTCCCCTTTAGCCGCAATCACAGCTTGTCCTGCATAAATATCCATCTCACCGCCTTCATATTCAACCCGTAGCATTCCTTTTAAAACCATCGTAAATTCATCAAACTCTGGACGCTGACCGGGTTCCATCCAACCCATCGGAGAGTGCATATGAGCGATACTCACCGCTTCTGTCTGAGAATTCACCCGACCGATATATTCATCAATCTGTTTAGGTTTATTTCCCGCCGCTTCAATGCGAGTCGCCTGTTCAATTTTTATGGGCATAGTCATTAACAATGAACAAAATAAAGAAAAGTCACATCCAGTCTAAAGCCGTAATATCAAAAATTAACCATTTTTTGGAGTTTATTAAGATGAAAAATCAGTTTTTTTATCCAAGCCTTCCATTGATTCATCGACAGCCTATAGTTGTCCTAAGCGTTAGCAATACTCGTGACATCCAGTAGAAAGGGCTTGTACCCTAGCTCAATCTCTGCCTCTTCAGGAATTGAACTGTAGTGTTACCCTTGGAAATAATAGCTAACTTTTTCTTTACAACCTTTCAGGAGAAGCCATATGGTTACTGTTGCTCAGTCTCGACCGAGTGAACGAGCTAAGTTTATTCAGCAGACTTATATACACTTAGCCGGAGCCGTGGGTTCCTTTGTTCTCGTTGAGATTCTACTCTTTCAAACGGGGATAGCTCAAGCATTAGCGAGTTTTGTGTTTGCCAGTCGATTTAGCTGGTTGCTCATTTTGGGTGCTTTTTCACTTCTGGGTTGGTTTTCCAGAAGTTTAACCGCAAAAGCCGATTCTGTTGAGACTCAATACGCGGGTTTAGGAATTTATGTCGTCGCACAGGCGTTGATTTTTGCACCTTTACTTTATCTTGCGGTTTATTTTTCTGACCCCAGTGTTCTGCCGACGGCGGCTATTCTAACGCTGTTGCTGTTTGGCGGCTTAACGACGGTTGCTTTGACCACAAAAACGGATTTTACCTTTTTGGGTGGAATTCTGAAAATAGGCGGCTTCGTGGCCCTGGGTTTAATCTTGTGTAGCATTCTTTTCGGCTTCACGTTGGGTCTTCTGTTCTCTGTCGTCATGGTTGCCTTTGCTTCGGCGGCGATTTTGTATGATACCTCCAAAATCATGCGCCACTATTCGACTCAGCATTATGTCGCTGCTTCGTTAGAACTGTTTGCTTCTGTTGCTTTGCTGTTCTGGTATGTGTTGCAGGTTATGATGTCACTGTCGAGTCGGCGTTAATATTTTTGAGCAACATTCGTTTTCTCAAATTGAATCTAAGCACGGGTATACAAAGATAATTCTCGTGCTTATTTTTTATAAAAAAGTCTCGTTAGCGACTTCATCCCCTAATCCTCAACCAATAATCCCTTCTACTCAACTTAATTTGTTATTGTATAACGGAGTTGATTCTCTGTTGAACTCGTGATCTTCAAAGTTTAACTTAATCAGAATTATCATTCTAGAGGCTCAGTAAGACCTTCTCAAACAAAAATTGGTTCTAATTAAATTATTTCCAGAAAGTTTAGCGATTAACTCTCGATTGATCACCTCTAAATCCGACTATAATGTGAAAAACTTGTGACAAAATGATCCACCCAGGGGGGATATAGGACTTCCTTCACATCAAGTTGATCTGTTTGAGTCTATCTTAAGATTGATTTTTAATCAAGCAAGAATTGACCTAGACATCTGAAAACCGACAGGGTGTAATTTTTGTCACTTAGGATGTGAAAAACTTGGATGAGTTTCATTGATATTTTGAGAAAAAGTAAAAGTTGCTCTTGATCAAAAACCTGATAAAAATTTATACTAAAAATAGTTATTAAATTTCTGCGGCTAGGGAGTAACCTTCCACAGACATAACTCAATTGATAGCAGGACAGATTGCATTATCTGCAAACTGACTCTGCCGTTTATTGTCCTAGCTGTGGTCTTAGACTTCAGCTCAGAAAAAGCTCTTGACGTTAACAAAAAAAAATTGATGCTCACAACTTCTCTAACTTCGCCCTTTGAGGTTGCATCAGGCTTTCATGCTTTATCTGACCCTTTGCGAGTTCGAGTTTTAGAATTGCTGCAACAGAGGGAATACTGCGTCTGTGAACTTTGCGAACAACTTCATGTCAGCCAGTCTAAACTATCGTTTCACCTGAAAGCGTTAAGAGAGGCTTCGCTCGTTCGCGCCCGTCAAGAAGGCCGATGGGTCTACTACAGCGTTAATCTTAATCAATTTGGTATGCTCGAACAATATCTTTCTGATTACCGTCGCCGTAGAGGTTCTCTGTGAGCGGGTCGAGACTCAACCGAGTCAAGCTTTCCTGACAACAACCCATAACAATTGACTCCCTCACCGATCTCAAAAAGTGGGGGAGTCAACTGTGAGCAGTTTTTGCCTGTTGCAATTCGCGCCTGTTCCCTGTGTTTTACTTGCTAATCTGCTGTAGAGTCGGTACACTTGACTTTACATGAAACCATAGTTCTTAGCTAAACTTTAGAATAAATTATAGAAGCTTGACAAAAAGGGGTAAATCCGGTAGCCGCTCCCAAACAGGGAAATCACTAGCCAATACCAATCGCAAGCTGCTCCAACTGTCCATCGTAGCCACTGTAAACTTATAAATGATGCCTCGGATATTAGTTATTGATGATGATCCAGCGATCGCAGAACTTGTAGCCATCAACTTAGAAATGGCGGGCTACGAAGTCAGCCAAGCAGAAGATGGCATAAAAGGACAAGCCCTAGCCCTACAACTGTTACCCGATTTGATCATTCTCGACTTGATGTTACCCCGAGTCGATGGGTTTACCGTTTGTCAGCGTCTCCGACGAGATGAACGCACAGCAGATATCCCCATCGTCATGCTCACCGCCTTGGGACAAACCCAAAACAAAGTCGAAGGCTTCAACTCAGGCGCCGATGATTACCTCACCAAACCCTTTGAACTCGAAGAAATGCTGGCCCGAGTTCGCGCCCTACTGCGTCGAACCGATCGCATTCCCCAAGCCGCTAAACACAGCGAAATCCTCAGTTATGGCGTTCTGACTCTCGTTCCTGAACGGTTTGAAGCCATTTGGTTTGAAAAAACCGTTAAACTGACTCACCTGGAATTTGAACTGCTGCACTGCTTACTTCAGCGTCATGGTCAAACCGTTGCGCCCAGTGAAATTCTCAAAGAAGTCTGGGGTTATGATCCCGATGACGATATCGAAACCATCCGAGTGCATATTCGACACCTGAGAACCAAAATGGAACCCGATCCCCGCCATCCCCGCTATATCAAAACAGTATACGGGGCTGGTTACTGTCTGGAATTACCCAGCAATAGTTCGGTTCAAGGCGAAGACAACCAAGAAGCCCCAGAAGAGTCGGTGAGCAGCAATGGTTCTAAAATCAAAAAGCCAAGCTAGACCGGATAAACAGGGGGTTCATGGTTCCAGACTCCATCAGACGAATTAGGATTGATTCCTATCATCGAAAGTTTTGGGTCTGAAACCCCGTCCGTGATTGACGGCTTTATTCAATAAGTTTAACGTCTTCACAAGACATATGTTAAACTATGAGGCATGACTGAGAAAGCCTATCGCTACCGTTTTTACCCTACTCTTGAACAGGAAAACCTGTTGAGGAGAACACTGGGATGCGTAAGGTTAGTGTACAATAAGGCACTGGCAGCACGTACTGAGGCGTGGTATGAACGTTTTGAACGAGTTGGCTATTCTCAGACTTCTTCGATGTTGACAAACTGGAAGAAAGAGGAGGAATTAGACTTCTTAAATGAGGTCAGTTGTGTTCCGCTTCAACAGAGTTTAAGGCACTTACAAACCGCTTTCAGTAACTTCTTTGCTGGTCGGGCGAAATACCCAAACTTCAAGAGAAAACGTAACGGTGGCAGTGCCGAATTTACCAAGTCGGCCTTTAAGTTTAAAGAGGGTCAAGTCTACATTGCTAAGTGTTTTGAACCCTTGCCAATTCGATGGAGTCGTCAACTTCCTACTGGTTGTACACCCTCAACAATAACGGTCAAATTAGACCCGAGTGGAAGATGGTTTGTTTCTTTGAAAATTGACGATCCAACAGACCACCAACTAAAACCCGTCGATAAAAAAGTGGGAATTGATCTGGGAATTACCAGTCTGTTCACGACTTCTGACGGAGTTAAAGTTTCCAACCCCAAGCATTACGATAAACTCTATAAAAAACTTCGACTCGCTCAAAAGTCTTTAAGTCGAAAAACCAAAGGTTCTCTGAACACCAGAGAAAGCAAGAATTAAAGTAGCTCGAATTCAGGCTAAAATTGCCGATTGCAGGCGCGACCATACCCACAAGCTAACAACTCAACTAATCCGTGAAAATCAAACGATAGTCGTTGAGGATTTGGCTGTAAAGAACATGGTCAAAAACCATAAGCTAGCTAGAGCAATTAGTGATGCCAATTGGGGAGAACTCGTCCGACAACTTGACTATAAAGCCTCGTGGTATGGGCGGGAACTAATCAAAATAGATAGATGGTTCCCTAGTTCAAAGCGATGTTCCAATTGCGGATACATTTCAGAAAAAATGCTGTTGAATATCAGGGAATGGGTTTGCCCTAAATGCAACTCTCACCATGATCGAGATATCAACGCCAGTATAAATATTTTGGCCGCCGGACAGGCGGTGTCAGTCTGTGGAGCGAGTGTAAGACCCGAAGAGAGTAAATCTCGCAAGGCAACTGCTAAGAAACAGAAACCCAAATCGTAAGGTTTGGGAATCCCCTTCGTTTACGGAGGGGAGGATGTCAAAAGAGGGAGAATGGACAACAAGGGCGATCGCATGGACAGTTTCAACACCTGTACATCCCTCAATCATAGTGGCGAGCCACTGGGAAAAATGTAGATCCGATTTGTCAACTAAAATTAAGATGTGATTATTTTTTAATTTCGATATCAATGAACGATCAGTCCTCAATATCCTCCTCTTCCCCCACTCAGCCATCCACCTTGGCGACTCGCTTGAGAAACCTGTTAATCACTCTAGTCGCTGTTATTTTAAGTGTAGCTATCCTGGTGGGTTTACGAACAGATGTGACTTCAACTTCTCTGCCTGAACTCGCAGAAGAGTCAACCCCACTTGAAGTTGCTTTGAATAATGGAAAGCCAAGCTTAATCGAATTTTATGCGAACTGGTGTACGACTTGTCAAGCAATGGCACCCGAACTCAATAGGATTAAGCATGAGTATGAAAATAAACTCAATTTTGTCATGCTCAATGTTGATAATAGTAAGTGGTTGCCCGAGGTTTTGCAATATCGAGTCGATGGCATTCCCCACTTTGTCTTTCTCAATGATCAAGCCTCAGCGATCGCCCAAAGTATTGGAGAAATTCCGCCTGCTATTATGGAAGCTAATCTGGATGCTTTAATTGCAGGTATTCCTCTCCCTTATGCCGAAGCGACTGGACAAGTTTCTGCCTTTAAACCTTCTGTTACTCCTCAGCAAAGCAATACCGATCCTCGCGCTCATGGTTCAACGATTGTCAATTAAATAGACGGAGTTCCCGTAATAATTGGTAACTTCATAAAAAAAATCAGGGAATCGGTTCAAGCAAAATTCCCTGATTGATTCAACACAAAGCTTGGATTGAGTTGTGGATGCACCTGATTAAACGCCTAGTCTACTCCTAAGAATCTGCTAACTATAAAGCAGTATCTTATCAAGTTCTGATCTTAAAAGATTTTGAATGACAAAAATAGAGAGTAGTGTAAATTCTAGTCGAATTAGATGTAAAGCTTTAGTAAAGAGCATTGTTTAAAATAGCGGGTCAGGTTGTGTTGCTCAAAAAGGAGATGAACGGGTGATCGTGACTGTTTGAGCAATATCGGGGAATGATAGCCGTTCAGGGAATATCAAATCAAATTTGATCTAACATTTTAGAGAGTCCCTTAATCTATATTAAGTCCGACTCATCAATTATATCTAAAAAGGTTCAAAACGATGGAAACAGCAACATTTGGAGCCGGATGCTTTTGGGGTGTAGAAGCAGCATTTCGCCGGATCAAAGGCGTGACATCTACATCAGTTGGATATATGGGCGGACATTTTCCCAACCCTTCCTACCTTGATGTTTGCGCCCGAATAACGGGCCATGCAGAAGTCGTTCAACTCCAGTATGATCCCGATACACTTTCCTATGAGGAATTATTAGCAATTTTCTGGACGATTCACGATCCGACTTCTTACAACCGCCAAGGGCCAGATCGAGGAGAACAGTATCGTTCAGTCATCTTTTACCATAGTCCCGAACAAGAACAACTCGCCAGACGATCCAAACACAAACTGCAAATGTCGGGACGCTATGAAAAAGACATTACAACTGAAATTCAAGCGGCTTCAGACTATTATCGAGCCGAAGAGTACCATCAACAATACTATGAAAAGCAACGGAACAGCAAAAATCCTTAACGGAGAATCGGTTAAAAACAGATTCCGGGGGCTAATTTTCCCCAACGGGTTTAAAATTTTAGGTATCTAATCATCATTCGTCAAGAAGAGTAGTTCAATGGGATATAGCATAGAAGTCAACAGTGACAACTTTGAACGTGAGGTTTTGCAAAAGTCAGATGAACAGATCATTTTAGTGGACTTTTTCGCAACCTGGTGCGGGCCATGTCAACTGATGAAGCCCTTACTCGAAAAGCTTGTCGAAGAATATGATTTTATTTTAGCGAAAGTTGATATTGACAAAAATCCCGATCTCGCTAATACTTACAACGTTGAGGGTGTTCCCGACGTGCGAATTGTTCAGCAAGGGGAAGTTCTACCCGGATTTGTGGGTGCATTAAATGAAGTCCAACTGCGTCAACTGTTAGGACAGCTTAATTTTAAGTCGGAAGTTGATCAAGAATTTGCCAAGATTAAAACGGCAATTGTTAATCGAGATTTAGACTTAGCCCAAAATCTGTTTAAACAGTTACTCAAAAAATATCCTAATCAACCTGATTTAACCTTACAAGCTGCCCTCTTTTTCATCGAGATGAAACAAAGCGATGAAGCGACTCAGTTATTAACAACAATATCTGAAGATCAACGAGAGTATTATCCTAAAGCTCAAGCTTTAAAACAGTTAATCGAGTTTCAAGCAGTCGTTCAACAACCCGGGACAACTGAACTCGATCAGCTTTATGCTCAAGCTTGTCGTTTCACCCTAGAAAAAAATTATCCACAGGCTCTCAAAACCTTTTTAGAAGTTGTCAAGATTGATCGCAGTTACAAAAATGATGGCGCTCGCAAAGCCATGTTGAGTTTGTTTGAATTGCTGGGCGATGATCATTCGTTAACAAAAGAGTATCGCAAACAGCTTATGCTACAGTTATACTGAAAATTTTGTGATTCTCCCTCCAGAAATCTTCACTGGATCTAATGAACAAAGCGTTAGTAATTTTAAGCGAATTAAATGATCGCGATATTGATTGGATGGTTAAGCATGGAAACCGTGAAAAGGTTACGGCTCAGACGATTCTCATCCATGAAGGTCAGCCCATTTCAGCACTTTATATTGTTTTGGAGGGGACTCTCAGCGTTTCAGTCGCCGCAGTCGGAAATCAAGAAATTGGGAAAATCGGCTGCGGGGAAGTTCTCGGGGAAATGTCATTTATTGATGGACGTCTGCCCTCCGCGACGGTGAAAGCCGTTGAAGATTCGGTGGTATTAGCCATTCCCCGCCAACAATTAGCCGAAAAACTGGATCGAGATGTGTTGTTTGCTCTGCGGTTCTATCGCGCTGTCACGAAATTTCTGTCTTCTCGACTGCGAAATACAGTTAACCGTTTTAGCGAAGACTCTAAAACATCCCCTCGAACTCCGTCCAACTCTGAGGTGAATTCTCAGTTTGATCACGCCACCGAACCTAATTTGTGTCGGTTTGATTTAATTATGAAGCGTTTGCGAGGAATTGATTCTTTTTCTCCCTAAATTTAGCTTGGGTTACTCTTACGACGGGGAAAGGCTTTCGAGAGTTGCATCCGTATTTTCTCGGAGATTGTGTTTTCAAAAGACACAAACCACTTAGCTCAAAGTTCAGTATCACCACTGTTGAATATAAGGGGTGTTATATCTTAACTTGGAGATAGAGTTTAGGAAAAAAACGATGCCCGTGATTACTCCAGTTTCAGATATTCCCTATCTTGTTCGTACCCTTCGTGAACGCTTAGGCTTATCCCAAGAAAAGTTAGCCATTACCTTGGGTGTTTCTTTCCAGACTGTGAACCGATGGGAAAGAGGACACGCCAAACCTTCTCAGCTCGCGTTAAACGCCATTGAGCAAAAACTTACCGATATGGGGGGACAAGGAGCTGATCTGCTACACCAATATTTTAAGAAAAAGTAGCCGATCAAAATTCAATCCCCAAAGTTGTACTTATTCTCCTTTATTTTTCTGAAAAACAATCTGAGTGCATCAATGTCAATCAAACCGCTCAATATTCAACGCTGCTACTTGCTCTAAAACAGCGTTCATTCCATTTTTATTGGTGAATCATTAGCGGTAAATTTAAGCCTAAAAAAGACCCTAGTTAAACCTTTCCATTTATTGAGGGTGAAATCAGAGAAAGATAGCAATGAGTCATCGGATTAACTCTGAAATTCACCTTCATTTGAGGTTTTACTCAACTCAAAACAGATGGAACATCTCAGACCGCTTTTAGTCTAGAATAACAACCATCTTGTTTGATTGGAGGTTATTCTCTTGCATTTAAGCAAACTGGTCAACTCAATTAAAACCGCCACCAGTCGAGTTCTTTCTAAGCAGTTTGAAACTCAATTGAAAGAGATTTATTGGGGAAAGAAGGTGGTCTGGTCTAGCAGTTATTATGTTTCGAGTTGTGGAGGCGTAACCGTTGAGAGACTGAAAGAGTACATTGAGGAGCAATAAAGACCCAATTAATTGTTTTGTTGGTCGCGATTCATCCCACCGCCAACGCGCTTCTTATGGCGTGGGTGCAACGAGGCGACCTTTTGATAAACCTTGTTGGACTGCTGCGCCTACCTCGGTGCTTTGCGCCAACCTGATGCGATCGCTTCTGACTCGGTACAAAACCACCTTTCTCCCCTTGCTGGATCGATAACTGTTGACTCGTAATCTTCCATCCCGGGAAGGTGATAAAGCTTGTCGCCTGTATTATGGGAAATGTTCCCTTTGATCAGACATTCTGGTTTTGTGATGGAGCTAATGACAGAGGGAGAGCGACTCGGACTAAATTCCATTGTAAAAAGCGCAGCAACAGCCAGAATTCCAAGACCAATAACAGTTTTGAGTAAACCTCGTTTCCTGGGTTTCTGCTGGGTTGCTAAGGGTCGAGATACAACACCCTCAATAGAAGCTTTAACAGCCTGAACCTTCCCGTTGGCTTCCGTAACTCGCTCGTACAAAATCCTATCTCCAACTTTTGGGCGACGACCTGATCCCTTCAGCGCACTAATATGCAGGAAAACTTCTTTACCGCCATCATCCGGTTTGATGAAGCCAAAACCTCTCTCATCAAACCATGTTGTTAGTTGCCCTTTATTCATAGCAGCTTCCTTGATACGCCACTATATATAATCTAGCGCTATCAATTTAACGATGGGAGAGCCGTTTTAGGAACGATTAATTAAGTTTTTTAACTCTTTAATAAATGCGGGTTGCTTGCGGGTTGTGGGTGGATGGGTGAGAATTCCTTGACTCGGACTAAATAGAAAGGCTAAAGTAAACAATCCCGATGCCACTAATACAATAGCAGGGCCTGAAGGAAGATTATAAAAATAACTCAGATACATCCCGCTAATACTGGAAAATACCCCAACTCCTACGCCTAAAAACATCATCAGATGTAAACGACTCACGAGTAAATAAGCTGTCGCCGCCGGAGTAATTAACAGCGATAAAACTAACACCACCCCAACTGCTTTTAAACTGGCGACAATGGTTAACGCAATTAACACCATTAACCCAAAGTTGAGTAAGTTCACAGGTAAACCGACGGCTTCTGCACCCAAAGGATCAAAGGTATAAAAGAGAAGTTCTTTATAAATTAAAACGATAATAAAAATAACAATAACAGCAATAATCGCTGTATCTCTAACTTCTCCTAATGTCACGCCGAGAATATTCCCAAACAAAAAATGATTGAGGTCTATTTTGTTATCTTTTTGAATCAGGGTAATTAACGTAATTCCGAGCGCAAAAAAGGCAGAAAATACAATGCCCATCGCCGCATCTTCTTTAATATTGCTGCGAGTTCTAATTAAGTTAATAAAAACGGTGCTAATTACCCCCGCAATAAACGCACCAATAAAGATATTGGCTCCAATAATATAGGCAATCGCTAACCCCGGCAACACCGAATGACTAATTGCATCTCCCAATAAAGCCAGTCGTTGCACCATTAAGTAACAGCCAACGACAGCACAAATAACACCGACTAAAATTGCAACAATCAAAGATCGTTGCATAAAGCTATATTGTAAGGGTTCTATTAAAATATTCCACATTTTATTTCACTCAGTTTCAGCTTAGGCAGCATTTTCTGAAAAGAAAATCACCTTTCCGCCATAAGCACGACTCAAATTTTCCTCTTGGAGAACCTGTTGACGGCGACCCGCAGCAATTAGTTCTTTATTCAGCAAAATGATCTCATCAAAATTGGTAATGGATTCTCCTAAATCGTGATTAATCACTAAAACAATTTTACCGGAATTTGCTAAATCTCGAAAGATTTTAAAAATGATATTCTCGGTTTTTTGATCAATTCCCACAAAGGGTTCATCAAAACAGAAAATTTCTGCTTCTTGAGCGAGCGATCGCGCTAAAAAGACACGCTGTTGTTGACCTCCTGATAATTGACCAATGGGACGATTTTTATACTCTGTCATTCCCACTCTTTCTAACGCTTCCGACGCCTGACGACGACTCACGGTAGAAAAGCGACGAAACCACCCCGTTTTACGAATTCTCCCCATCATAACCACATCCCAAACTGTCGCTGGATAGGTCCAGTCAATTTGCGATCGCTGGGGAACATAAGCCACTCGTTGACGCTGTTGACTCAAGGGTTGACTTCCATACAACACGGGTTCACCCATCGCCGGAATTAAGCCTAACATCGCCTTCATTAATGTACTTTTTCCCGCTCCATTGGGGCCAATAACTCCGGTTAGGCGTCCGGGTTTGATTTCCAAAGAAATGTCTTGCAACGCCTCAACGCCTCGATATTGGACGCTGAGATGGTTGATGCTAATCGCTGAAATCCCCATAGAGACGGATGTCAGTTGAGCCGAAGTCGCGCTATCGTCAAAGAATCGTAGGGTGTCCATCGCTTGATTATTCGTCGCTACAAGTTCTAGGATAACGCAAAAATGAAAGAATTATGAAATAATCAATGAAAAGAATATGAAAATCCTTCGGAAGTGAGGTTAAACGTGAGTATTCATCAGGCTTGGAACTCTGTCTTAAGGTGGACGACGGCGGGGATTCTATTGGGAACTTTATTAAGTAGTTGTACCCAAGAAGTTACAAATAATTCCGACAATGATCAACCCCAAGTGGTTTCAACGAGTACGATTATTGCGGACTTAACCGAAACCATTGGCGGTGATGAAATTGAACACCAAGGAATTTTAGAAGCGGGTGCTGATCCTCATGTTTATGAACCTGTTCCTCAAGATAGTATTGCCTTTGAAGAAGCCGATCTAATTTTTTATAATGGCTACAATTTAGAACCGGGATTAATTAAGTTAATGAATGCCGCAGGAGTCGGAGCAAAAAAAGTCGCTGTTGGGGAGATAGCCTCACCTTTAGAGATGGAATATCAAGGACAAACTGAACCCGATCCGCACGTTTGGGGAAATGTAGAAAATGTTATAATAATGGTGAATACGATTCGAGATAACTTGATAGAAATTTCTCCAGAAGACCGAGAAATTTTTACAAAAAATGCGGCTCAACTCACCCAAGAATTGCAACAACTCAATACTTGGATCGAACAACAAATAGCAACCATTCCTGAAAACCAACGTAAATTAGTCACCACTCACGATGCTTTTCAATATTATGCGCGTGCTTATGGTTTAGAGATAACAGGAACTTTAATTGGAATTAGTACCGAAGAACAACCGAGCGCTCAAACCGTCAGTAAGTTAGCAGATTCGATTCGGAAAAGTCAAGTTCCGGCGATTTTTGCAGAAACAACGATTAACCCGAAATTAATCACAACAGTTGCTCAAGAAGCAGGCGTAAAATTAGCCGAAAATGAACTTTATTCTGATTCAATTGGGGCGCCGGGAAGTGACGGGGATAGCTATATTAAAATGTTAGTGTCAAATACTGAAACGATTGTTGAAGCGTTAGGGGGAAAAGTCACTGCTTTTGAACCTCAGTAGAGTGGGTGACATTAGTTTAGCGATAATCTCAGCAATTGAATTAGAAATAGTCACCCAGCCTAGAACTCTTTGTGTCTTCGCGTCTTTGTGGTCAAAAAAGCCGACAGCAAACGGACAAAAACAATACACTGACTTCCTGCACGGTGGCTACTCAACCCCCAATTATTACTAAAGAGAGAGGGTAGAGATTCCCAGAACCCAGTAGACTTAAATTAAGAAAAAATAGTTCATTTTATGATTCATGGAAAATAGCTTATTCGATCAAACTTTTCGAGACAGCACGGGCAACATTGTGATTGCTCAACCCCCAAATTTACCACTAATAGTCGGGATTACAGCAACGGTACTCACATTTGTTTTTCCAAGTGGTAATCTTCATACAGGTTTAGATGCAATTGCTTTTGGTTCTTGGTTTACTTGGGCTTGGCTAGAACTTTTTGAAGGTGTTAACTACTTTCGTCGGGCGCTGGGTTTAATCGCGCTGCTAGGTATTATCGCTTTGAGATTCCCCAACACCTTCTAAATTCCCCGAAAATTAATCAACATTTGTAGAGACATACAAGGGTATATCTCTACATCTCAAATTAGCATGAACAATCCTTTTTCAAATCCCGGTTTCGCAGAAGTTACCGGGATTTTATTATACACTCATCAAACTTTATGGATACAAACCGCGATCGCTTAAGGCTTGCGCCACACGACCCACCCCCAAAGTATAAGCCGCCAAACGCATGGAAACGCCTTGTTTTTGTGAACGTTCACTGACTCGATGATAAGCGTGTACCATCAATTTTTCCATTTCTCGGTTCACCCGTTTTTCATCCCAAAAAACATAAGATTGACCTTGCACCCATTCCAGATAACTGACCACAACACCCCCGGCATTTGCGAGAATATCTGGTAATACCATCACGCCTTTGGCTTCTAACATTTGATCGGCGATTAACGTAATGGGCGCATTTGCCGCTTCTACCACAATTTGTGCTTGAATTTTATCTGCATTGTCTTCCGTAATTTGATCTTCTAACGCCGCCGGAATTAACACTTCACAGGGTAAAGTTAACAAATCCGCATTAGAAATCATTTCACCACCCGAAAATCCAGCAATACTATAATTATTTTGGGCGGCATATTGTTGCAATGCGGGAATATCTAACCCTTGTTCGTTAAAAATTCCGCCGGAAACATCAGAAATCGCTAATATTTTAGATCCCGCTTCATGCAAGAGTTGTGCTGCTGCTGCCCCAACTTTTCCGAAGCCTTGAATCACTATTTTTACGCCTTTAAGACTGCGATTTTGTTCGAGTAACGCTTCTCGTACCGCAATCATTACGCCTCGTCCTGTGGCTAAATCTCGCCCTTTAGAACCGCCAATAGACAAGGGTTTTCCGGTGACAACTCCAGGAATTGCCCGACCCATATTCATTGAATAAGTATCCATCATCCAAGCCATTTCCCTAGATGAAGTTCCAATATCTGGGGCGGGAATATCGAGTTCGGGGCCGATATCTTTAATCAGTTCACTCACATAACGACGGGTAATGCGTTCGAGTTCTCCTAAACTATAATGATTAGGATTAATGGCAATTCCACCTTTGGCACCGCCGTAAGGAATTCCCACTAAGGCGCATTTCCATGTCATTAACATGGCAAGGGCGGATAATTCTTGTAAACTAACCCCAGGATGATAGCGGGTTCCGCCTTTGTAGGGGCCAAGAACGTCGCAATGTTGCACCCGATGTCCGGCGAGGACTTTGACTTGGCCGTTATCGAGTTTAATGGGAATGGAAACGGTGACAACTTTGCGGGGTTGTTCGAGGATAACGATCACATTTGGATCGATTTGCAGTTGATCGGCGGCTTGTTGTAGATAGCTACAGGTGCGATCATAAGGGCAAATATAGGCGGGAGTTGGTGCGACGGGGACTTGCAGTGATGAAACCATGAGTTTTAACCTCTTAGCGTGTCGTTAAGACTGAGATAGGGGAAATCGATCATTGCACCCCAAAAAGGGACAGGAGGGCAGCTATTTTTCGGCTCCTGTACTTGTACTTATCAATTTCTTGTACTAATTCCTTGATCCCTGACTGGATTTCCTCTATTTCTAGATTAACTTAAATTTTTGAGTTTGAGAGAAAATTGTAAAATTTGTTACAGTTTTTGATTTCAACCTGTAGTGCGTCGGCAAATAGGACTGGGGGGCAGAGGATCATGATCACCGATAAGGTTGTCTGAATAACGATAAGATTGAACTCAAGGTAGATGTGCTATTGTTCACAACGAGTTCTAGTTAAGTTTACCTCATGGGTATTCACGATTTCTCTGGGCGTTTAACAGGTTGTGTGAGTGATGAGTGAGGCTAAAATTCTTATTGTTGAAGATGAATTTTTGATTGCTCAGGGGTTAGCCCGTAAACTGAAAAAGTTAGGCTATCAAGTTATGGATATTGTGGCTTCGGGGGTGGAAGCCATTCAACGAACCCGTGAGTTTCACCCCGATTTGATCTTGATGGATATTTTAATAGAAGGAGACAGAGATGGCATAGAAACGGCGGCTGAGATTTATCAATCTTATTTCGTTCCGGTGATTTATGTCACAGCTTATGCCGATGATCAAACCTTAAAACGCGCTCAAGGTACTGGGTCTTACGGTTATATTCTCAAACCCATTAACGAACGAGAATTGCACGCAACGATTCAAATTGCACTCAGCAAACATCAACAGGCGGTTCAACTCCAACAGTCAATATTTGATGCTGAAGCCAAAAGCCAAGAAAAATCTCGACATCTTTCTCGGGCTTCTCATAATTTACGCAACCGCATGACGGTTATTCAGGCGATCGCAGGAATTTTGCATGAATATGGAGAGCAGTTATCTTGTCAGAAAAGGCAGAAACATCTGGACTTAATTCGCACTTCTATTCAAAATATGAATGATATCCTCGAAGATGTTTTATTTCTGATTCGCTCAGAAGCGGCGAAACATCCGTTTAATCCTGAGCCTCTAGATCTGATCAAATTTTGTCAAGATTTGCTGGAAGAATGCCTTGCGATCGCGACAGACAAGCATACCCTGAAATTTACCTGTCATAGTAATTGTTCTTCAACTTCTCTGGATATTAAACTGTTGCATTATATTCTAACAAATTTACTCTCAAATGCGATTAAGTATTCTCCGAATGGGGGCTGCATTAACTTAGAGGTAAACTGTGATTTAAAACAAGTGATCTTTCGAGTAAAAGATGAAGGTATTGGCATTCCCAAAAACTATTATCAAAAACTCTTTCAGCAATTTGAACGAGCTTCTAACGTTGGGAATATTAAGGGAACTGGGTTAGGTCTTTCGATTGTTAAGCAAGCGGTTGATTTACATCAAGGTGAAATTACCGTTGAAAGTGAACTCGGGAAAGGAACAACTTTTACCGTCAAATTACCTCACGTTATATCATCTGAAAAAATAGAAGTTAAACCCGATCAAGTTTCAGGATGTTTAGAGAAAAAATGAACACTATTGAAGATCTGACTCTTTTAACTCTGCTATCTTCATCAATGCTTTCAGGGTTCCTATCTTTAAATCCTGATTTTTATGGACTGGAATCGATATAATTTTTTGCTCCCCTGGCTTTTCATAAATGTGATGACTTCCCGTGATTTTTCTCAGAACTCACCCTTTTTTCTCAACAATTTTGCAGAACTTTCTACCTGAAATGGATTTCATACTGTGACTTCCACAATCTGGCTATTTGGTTCAGGAGTGTAAGAATTACTTGCAACCTCTAACCAACCTTCTATCGCATCCTGAAGATTGGTTAAAACTTCCTCCATTGTATCTCCTTCAGTAATACAGCCCGGTAACGCTGGAACTTCTGCCCAATATCCACCTTCTTCTGCGGTATGTATCACTGCTTTAATCTGCATAAGCCTTGTTTAGCTAGAGTTTTTATGATAATTCTTATAACATTCTACACCCCAAAAACCCGGCGATCGCGAAAGTTACCGGGTTTTTCATTTCAAACTTGCATGAGATAAAAAACATACCCATAATAAGCGGAATATTGACGATAGAGATCAATTTCCTGTTGATGAAGTTCAACAACTTCTAATTTATCAGCATCATCTTTGTACTTTTGAGATAACGTAATTAATTTTTGTTCAAGCGGGGTGTAATAATGCACCCACCAAGCCGACTCAGGAAGCACAAAATAGCCGATTTCTTGATATCCCGCCCGTTGAATAATCAATCGATTCGCTTCAATATCCCGCATTTGAGGATATTCTTGATCCCAAAATTGTTGTAATTCTTCTGGGGGGTTAGGTGCAAGCCAAGAAATCTCAGTTACTGCTAAATAGCCTTGTTTTTTTAACAACGGTTTCCAACAAGAAAGTGCATTTTCAAAGCCAATACTATAAGCTGAACCTTCCGCCCAAATCACATCAAAACTGCTGTGATGAAATTCAAGTGCTGACATATCGGCGTTAACAATTTGAATCTGATCTGCAACACCTTTTTCCACCGCTTTTTGATGCAATTGATCGAGAAAAGGTTGATGATTATCAACAGCGATGACTGTTCCGTTTGAGAGTTCAACTAAATCCAGAGTTTGCATCCCTGGCCCACAACCCAAGTCTAAAATAAGCGGTTGGGGCGGTAAATGGGTTAACAAGGAATAAGCCTTTTGGGTGGACTCAAAATCACCTGGCCCTTCACGGGGTAAGCCTTGATGAATCTCAAAAAATATCTCTAGGTTCATGCTCAAAAACACTCTCGTTTAAAAAATACAAACCACTAAGACACCAAGAAATAAAATCTTTGTGTCTTAGTCTCTTGGTGGTGAATTTAGGATGCAAACTCAAGCAATCCTACAGTTCATCTCACCCACTCAATTCTAACGGACAAACATGAGACTGTTGTTGTAGCCATTGTTGTCCGACTTGTTGTAACGCTTCGATAACGGGTTGAAGTTCTTCGCCTTTTTCAGTTAGAGAATATTCTACTTTGGGCGGAATTTCGGGATATACCGTGCGTTTAACCAAACCATATTGTTCGAGTTGTCGGAGTCGAATCGTTAAAGTTTTCGTACTAATTCCGGGTAACGCCTCAACGAGTTCATAGGTTCGGCGACTTCCCTGAAACAGTTCTCTGAGAATCTGAAGCGACCACTTCCTCCCGACCCGATCCAAAATAAATTCGATAGGAGAGGTGATCTCTAGACACTGAGGGACATTCAGCAGCAAAGGGGTAGAATCGTCTGTTTTGACCTTCATCGAACCATCCTCATAAACTTCATCTTTTTTAATAATAACCTAAAAATCCTTGTCCTCGCTATTCTTTTCGTTTTGTAACTATGAGGAAGCACTCAAGGATGATGGCAATTTGCAGAGAAAAGAATAGGATAAAAGTAGAGTCAATCAAAAACCGATTGAACCTCCACTCCCCTTCAAGCCTTTCGTTAAAAAGACGTAACATTCGGCGAATAACCATTGGGGATCAATGTTTTTAAATTTTAAAGACTTGTTTTAACAAGATTGAAAGGAACGGTCAGCCCGTTTCCGTTTTTAGCCAAACCTGCAAAGAACTCTACTGAAAGATAGAGGCTTTGCGGGAGACTATCACTTTAGTTCGGAGTGAATTTACTGATGTTAAAAACTTTAGCCCTGCAAAATATCTCCCCAGTCAAAGAACAAGCACTCGTGTTATGGTTCGATCAAGTAGGAATCAATGATATTAGCTTTGTCGGCGGAAAAAATGCCTCTCTAGGCGAAATGATCCGGCAATTAACGCCCAAAGGAGTGAATGTTCCGCAAGGGTTTGCCATTACCGCTTATGCTTATCGCTACTTTTTGAAATCGGCGGGTTTAGATGTAAAATTACGTCAACTCTTGGCAGGTTTAGATGTCGATGATTTACCGAATTTGAGAACTCGCGCTGAACAAGCAAGAAATTTATTAATTAATACTCGATTTCCGGTAGACTTAGAAAGTGCGATCGCCCAAGCTTATTTAAAGTTATGTGATCTCTACGGAATGAAGGTAGATGTTGCAGTGCGTTCAAGTGCAACGGCTGAAGATTTACCCGATGCAAGTTTTGCCGGACAGCAGGAAACATATCTGAATATTCAAGGGTGTAAAGCTGTGATTGAAGCGACTCATAAATGTTTTGCTTCTGTGTTTACAGATCGGGCAATTTCTTATCGGACAATTAAAGGGTTTAATCACTTTGATGTTGCCTTGTCGGTGGGCGTTCAGAAGATGGTTCGTTCAGATTTGGCTTGTTCTGGGGTGATGTTTTCGATTGATACAGAAACCGGATTTAAGAATGCAGCTTTAATTACTGCCGCTTACGGTTTAGGGGAAAATGTGGTGCAGGGGGCGGTTAATCCTGATGAATATTTAGTGTTTAAACCGACATTACATGAAGGTTTTCATCCCATTTTAGATAAACGTTTGGGAACTAAAGCCATCAAAATGGTTTATGATGCTGAGGGAACGACTAAAAATATTCGTGTGTCTCCAACACAACAACAAAAATTTGCTTTAAATGATCACGAAATTCTGCACTTGGCGAAGTGGGGGATGTTAATTGAAGACCATTACTCCCGCCTGCGGGGATGCTATTCGCCGATGGATATTGAATGGGCAAAAGATGGGATAACCGGTGAATTATTTGTGGTTCAGGCGCGTCCAGAAACGGTACAATCGCAAAAATCAACGCAGGTTCTCCAGCAATATAAACTTCAACAAAAGGGTAAAATATTAATCACAGGTCGGGCGGTTGGCGATCGCATTGGTCAAGGTAAAGTGAGGGTGATTTTGGATGTTAAAGACATGGATCAATTCCAAGCTGGGGATGTATTAGTTACTAATAAAACCGATCCAGATTGGGAACCGATTCTGAAAAAAGCCAGTGCAATTGTTACGAATTCGGGCGGAAGAACCTGTCATGCGGCGATTATTGCGCGAGAATTAGGCATTCCGGCGATTGTTGGTTGTGGCGATGCAACGACGGTTTTACAAACAGGTGAAACGGTGACGGTTTCTTGTGCGGAAGGGGAAGAAGGTCACGTTTATCAGGGTTTTTTACCGTTTGAAATCGAAGAAACAGTATTAGAAAATCTGCCAAAAACGCGCACCCAAATTTTAATGAATGTGGGGAATCCTGAAGAAGCGTTTCGTTTAGCCGCGATGCCTGCTGATGGCGTAGGGTTGGCGCGTTTAGAGTTTATTATTGCCAATCATATTAAGGTTCATCCCTTAGCATTGATTCATTTTAATCAATTAACAGATGAAAAAGTCAAAGCGCAAATTGAGCAATTAACCGTTCAATATGAGCATAAACCGGATTATTTTGTCGATAAATTGGCACATGGAATCAGTATGATTGCGGCTGCTTTTTATCCCCATCCGGTGATTGTCCGAATGAGTGATCTTAAAAGCAATGAATATGCCAATTTATTGGGGGGTTATCAGTTTGAACCGAAGGAAGAAAACCCGATGATTGGATGGCGAGGGGCATCCCGTTATACTGACCCGAAATATCGAGAAGCCTTTGGGTTAGAATGTCAAGCCATTAAGCGAGTTCGAGATGAAATGGGGTTGGCGAATGTGATTCCGATGATTCCGTTTTGTCGCACTCCCGATGAGGGAAAACAAGTATTAGCAGAGATGGCAAAATATGGCTTAGTTCGGGGTGAAAATGGATTACAAGTTTATGTGATGTGTGAATTGCCCAGTAATGTTTTATTAGCAGATGAATTTTGTCAGGTGTTTGATGGATTTTCAATTGGTTCTAATGATTTAACCCAGTTAACGTTAGGTTTAGATCGAGATTCGGGCTTAGTGGCACATCTATTTGATGAACGTAACCTTGCTGTCCGCCGCATGATCAAAATGGCAATTGAAACGGTTAAACAGCAGGGGCGCAAAATCGGAATTTGTGGTCAAGCGCCCAGTGATTATCCTGAATTTGCTCAGTTTTTGGTGAAATTAGGAATAGATTCGATTAGTTTGAATCCAGATTCAGTCGTCCCAATGATTCTTAATATTGCTGAAATGGAAAGATCGGCGTAATCGAATGATATAGTTTTGGTGGTGTAAGTCAAGTTCTAGAATTTGGGAGGAGTCCTAAGTTCTAGAAAAGCTGAGGCTGCTGAGGTTAGAGTATGACCAAAGCAGTCTTTTTTTTGAAAATCTTCGGGGAAAAAATAGAATTATAGACTCAAGATAGATACAGGCTATCGGGTCTAGGACTCGGGAGAAGAGTCAAAATTCTACATAAAATGAACTTAACCCATTAATTTTGCTTTCATTGCGGCTTCATCCCAATAGGATTGCAATTTTTGAATTTTTCCGGCTTCATTGAATTCAATGATAGCAATTCCTTCAGCCTCAGCCGTGCGACCATTTTTGGTAACAACATTCATTTTCCAGTTGACTGCTGCTGCATGACCCGCCACAAAAATTTTCTCAGGTGTAACGTCTAATTTATCATAAAATTTCGATAATATTTCAAAAAACTTGTGAGCATCTTGTTGGACATTAAGCGGGGGTTTTCCCACCGGGTCATAAACGAGTGCGTCTTCAGCAAAGGTTTGTAGCCAGTTTTCAGGATTTAAAGTCGCGACTTGATGATAGTATTGGATTAAAAGCTGTTCAATCTCGGTTGGGGACATAGCAAGATGCTCTGAGGTATTGGTTTCAATTATAGATGTATTTTTAATTTTTTCCAAGCGATCGCAGTCACAGGTTTTGTGAATTATTTTTTAAAATTTAAAGCGTTGAATGCAGCTTTAAACTCCCGCTCATTTTTTGATGATCAGGGAAAAAATGTTCACCTAAAATCTAGCATTTTAATTTTAAATGCTAAAATTGGATTTTAAATAGAAATGTTAGAGTTGTCCGAAAGGTGATCACAGATGATAAAATAGGATAAACCCTTTTCACCCGTCTATATTTCTAGATAGAGAACACCACCCCAAACGCTGCATGAGTATCTTTACACTACAATCAGTCAAAAAAGATTTTGGAATCAAGGAAATCCTCAGAGATGCCAATCTCAGTCTTGATGCAACCGATAAAATCGGTTTAATTGGCACCAATGGATCAGGAAAGTCTACCTTATTAAAAATAATTGCTGGGTTAGAACCCATTGATAGCGGTCAAGTCTTAGTTAATTCTAAAGTCAACATTGTTTATTTATCTCAAGATCCTGAGTTAGACGAAAATAGCACAGTTATTGAACAGGTTTTTTCCAAAAGCGGCGAACAAATGAAGCTGATTTGGGAGTATGAAGAACTCTCAACAAAAATCGCTAAACATCCTGAAGATAGCCAGTTAGTCACTCGTTTATCAGCCGTTACTCAAGCCATCGATTCGGGTAATGCTTGGGAACTCGAAACGCAAGCTAAAATTATTTTAACTCAACTGGGAATCGAAGATTTTGAAGCAAAAGTGGGAAGTTTATCAGGAGGATATCGCAAACGAATTGCCTTAGCCTCAGCCTTACTTTCTAACCCGGATGTATTGTTAATGGACGAACCCACAAACCATTTAGATGCAGATTTAGTCGAGTGGTTGCAAGGGTATTTGAATACTTATCGCGGGGCTTTATTATTAATTACCCATGATCGTTATTTTTTAGATCGAGTCACCAATCGAATTATTGAACTCGACCGAGGAGATTTGTACACCTATACTGGAAATTATTCTTATTTCTTAGAAAAGAAAGCCGAATCCGAAGATATTGCAGTCAGTCAACAGCGCAAGCATAAAGGCGTTTTACGGCGAGAATTGGAATGGTTAAAACGAGGGCCAAAAGCCAGAAGTACCAAACAAAAAGCCCGAATTCAACGCATCGAAGGAATGCAGGAAACTGAATTCAAGCAAGCCCAAGGAAAAGTCGAAATTTCTACCCCAGGTCGTCGAATTGGCAAAAAGGTTATTGAGTTAAAAAATATCTCTAAATCCTACAACGATAAACCCATTGTACAGGATTTTACTTATACCTTTGAACCGGATGATCGCGTCGGAATTATTGGTAAAAATGGCGTTGGAAAATCAACGTTATTAGATATGATTACCGGGCGACTTCAACCCGACTCGGGAACCGTTGATATTGGTTCAACCATTCATATTGGTTATTTCGATCAACATTCAGAAGATTTAACCCAAGCGTTAAACGAAGAACAGCGAGTGATTGATTATCTCAAAGAAGTGGCTGAATATGTCAAAACAGCCGATGGGACGCAAATTACCGCCTCTCAAATGTTAGAACGATTTCTGTTTCCTCCCAGTCAACAATATTCACCCATTCATAAACTTTCTGGCGGTGAAAAACGGCGATTATTTTTATTACGAGTGTTAATGAGTGCGCCGAACGTGTTAATATTAGATGAACCGACAAACGATTTAGATGTACAAACGTTATCGGTTTTAGAAGAATATTTAGAAGAATTTAACGGTTGCGTTATCGTTGTTTCCCATGATCGCTACTTTTTAGATCGAACGGTTGAGATGATTTTTGCCTTTGAATCTGAGGGAAATTTACGTCAATATCCGGGGAATTATTCAGTTTATTTAGACTATAAAGCGAGAGAAGAAGAAGAAGCTGCAAATCAAGCCACAACCCTTAAAGAAAAAACGTCAGAAGCCCAGGACACAGAAAAATCTCAACGTTATTCTTGGGATAAAGACGGAAACCGCAAACTTTCTTCTAAAGAAAAAAAGGAGTATCAAGCGTTAGAAAAGAAAATTGCCAAATTAGAAGCTGAAAAAGCGAAGTTAGAAGCTGAATTATACAACGTTGCACCTGGAAAAGTCAGTCAAGTTCAAGAACTGCATCACAAGGTTGAACAGTTAGCGCTAGAAATTGATCAAGCGACTGAACGTTGGTTAGAATTAGCGGAAATTGATTCTTAAACACCTTCAACTACTGCCAATTCCCCACTAAAACAAACGGCGCCCAATAAAAAGGATGGCGAGTTCTGTCCTCATTTAAAAGATTAAGTTGAGCGGTTCGTAAGGCTTGCGCTTTATTAGATTTTTGTTGAGGATTGGCTAACTCTCGATAGAAATCAACCATTAAATTAGCGGTACTTTGATCTTCCACTGTCCATAACGTTGCGAGGGTGCTACGCGCTCCGGCTCTTACTGCAATTCCCGCTAATCCCAACGCCGCTCGATCATCCCCTTTTACCGTTTCACAAGCGCTTAAAACTAACAATTCAATCGGAGTATTTTCATCAGGTTTCCGTAAGAGTTGGTCGAATGTTCTAACGTCTATTCTATCATTATACGTCAAAATAAATGTTTCCTCAGCATTAGAACCAAACTGACCATGAGTGGCTAGATGAACCACTGGAAACGGCACCTGATTAATTAAGTTTTGCAGATTTTCTCGGGTAAATTCTTCGTTCTGACGCTTTTCGTGATTGGGAATGGTTTCTGCAATTTGATTTAATTCTTCATCAACGGCTGGAAGCGTTCCAAATTCCCCAAAAGTTGGGGCATCTGTTGCACCCCCTAAGAATGCTCTTAAGTCTTCCTGCGTCAAAGGTTGAGGGTTTAATAATTGTAAACCGGGAGTGAGTGCGATCGCATATTTTTCGACTAAAAACTCCTGACCATCATATAAACTTCCCATCGGAATATTGCGTAAACTGCCATCTAAAACAAACACTAAAGTATCAACTTGGCTATTTTTTAAATCTACTTCAGCCGGACGAATTAACCAGTCATAAACTTGTCGAGTTAAAGTAAAAATTTCGGGCGTTGTTGCCGTGTTTCCATCCGTCGGAGGTTGAATTAATTCTCCTTGCAGTTTTCGGACTGTTTGATTGATTTCTTCTCGGTTTACTTGGGTTGTATAAAGTTTAAAGGTTGCTTCGGGTTCCGTTGGGAAACTGACAATAATTTCTAAGCGATTGGGTAAAATAATCGGATAAATAATAGCAGCAGTTTTAGCGACTTCATCAATAATTTTAGGGTTGGCATCAACACAAGCATCTCGAAAGAAATTATTGAGTTCTGCTAACTGCAAAGACTCAATCACTTGCCGAATTTCTCTAATTTTTAGTTGTAAGTTTTGTGCATCTCCTGCTATTTGAAATCCATTCGCTTCTTGTAACTGTAAATCAACCAATTCACGATAAACAGGTTCGACACTTTCACGGAAAGAAAACTGTACTTCGGGGTTAATGGCGACTAAATCACTGCGTAAAGATTGCAGCGTATTAAAGGCATTTTTATAAGCAGCAATTGCTCCTTTTCGATCCCCTTGTTGTTTACGAATTCGTCCCAGTTGCCAAGAAAATTGATAAGCAATATCGGGTGAATTGTAAGTCGGAGCAATACTCAAGGCTTGTTGGGTAAAATCTTCTGCTATTTTCCATTGTTGAGCCTGTTCATAGAGTTTTCCAAAGGTTCCAAACGCATAAGCTTGACCTTTAATATCTCCTAAATTTTGGGCTTGAGTCACTGCATTTTGTAAAATTTTATCGATTGTTTCCATCGTCAGATTTAGAGGGGAAGTTGCTAATTGCAGAGCCAATAAACTATTAGCAAAATTAACCTGAGTATAAATTACGCTTCGGCTAGGCGGCAAGGTTTTTAAAGGTTCATAAACTAAAGGCCATAATTGTTCTGCTTCTGACCATTGTTGACTATCAATTAATAAACTGAGTTGATTTAATTGGGCTTGTATTTGAGTTTGTAAGACTGAAGAAGATTCGACAGCCTCTTGATACAAACTTGAAGCTTTTTCTAAATTTTCTAAATGGGCTTGACGTTTAGTTTGGCTAACCCGATCTGAATCTCCATCCTTCACAGAAAGGCGACGTTCTCGTTCAGCGATGGATCGTTCTGTATTGCCTAAATTCAAATAAATTGTGGCGATCGCTTCTTTATTTTCCTGTTGTTTCGCGATTTGTAAACTCGCTTCTAAAAGCATCTGAGACTGTTCGATCTGACCCACAACCAGCAGTAAATTTCCTAAACTTCTTAGTCCTTCTAACTTCCAGGCAGAATTGGGTTTATCTAATAATAAATTGACCGTATTTTCTGATAAATTGCAGCCCTGTTCAATAGACTGTTCAACCTCAAGAACCTGTAATAAAGTTTGACAAACTTTCGGATATAAACCTAAATCTTGAAACCCTTGAGCTTGGTTTAATTTATTTTGTGCAAGTCGAGCTTGATCTCCCATCTCTTGATGAATTTTAGCCGCTTCTCCCCAAGTATCAATTGCATTTTGGATTTGTCCTGTCTCCCACTGCAAGCGTCCTTTAATATCAAGAGTTTGAGCTAAAATCTTTGAATTTTCCCGCGACTTTTTTAGAGATTGCAGTAAAGTTAAACTCTGGGTAATTGTTGATTCTGCATCTTGCCATTGATTCAATTTTTGATAGGTTAAAGCTAAATTACTCAACGCCATTGCTTGATTAATTGGATCACGGTTTTGAGCAAAAAACGTTGCCGCATCCTGCCAATACTCCACCGCTTTTTCAAACTGTCCCGCTTGATATAAATCTTTAGCTTGTTGAGTGAGTTGTAAGCCGTCTTCCTGAGTTTGAACAGTAAGAACTTCCTGAGAAGCACGAGCTAAAACAGGCTGTATTACCATCGAAACAATAAATAAACCAATCAGTAAAATTTTGAAGTATTTTTTAAACTTTTTTTTCATCTTTTTGAGCGCTCATTCAATCATTTTTAAACTTGGATAATTTTGGTTA
>NZ_LATL02000024.1 GCF_000972705.2 Limnoraphis robusta CS-951
GGATTAAGGGGGGATTAAGGGGGGATTGGAGAGGGATTTAGGGAGAGGTTCTTCTCAATGGAATCTAACTGAAATGCTAAAATAAAATTATCCTCTCTTGATTCTTGGGTTATGGAAGAAATTCTAGAGTTAAAAGAATTGCTACTCAAAGGTGATATAAAAGGCTCATTAACCCTGATTGACGAGTTAGAAGAAATGGGTCGAAAAGATATTATTAATAATATTCGCAGTTATGCAGTTATTTTACTCCTACATTTAATTAAACAACAAGCAGAAAATCGCACAACTCGTTCATGGGATGTTTCCATTCGCAATTCAGTTCGAGAAATTCAACGGGAAAATAAACGTCGCAAAGCGGGAGGTTATTATCTCAATCAAGAAGAACTGCTAGAAACTCTAGAAGAAGCCTATCTGAACGCAATTGATCAAGCCTCTCTAGAAGTTGAAGAAGGACGCTATGAACCGACAGAATTAGAACAAAGAGTTAATCGAGAAGAACTTTTAAATCAAGCGATGAAGTTTATTTTAAGCGAGGATATCTAACTCTGACAAAAAAAAAGACGTTCCGGGAGAACGCCTCTAAAATTGACTTTCAATCAGCTTAGTTTTTGCTGTAATATTGCTTGAAGGATTTATAACAGTTATCTTCGTCGTACAAGTGACATTGATCTGTAATTTCCTTCATCAGTTCCCAAGAGAAATTCTGTTCAGGATAGAGATATTCTCCCCAATTTTCCTTGATACTGCTGTAGGCTTTTCGCAGGTTATAAGAAGGAATTGCAGTAGAGATGTGGTGAGGAACATGAACGTTAATATCGTGACACAGAAACTCTACCCAACCCGGATAATTGCAGTGAACACTTCCAGATAATTGAGCCATTGCTTCGTGCCATTTTTCGGCAGGGCTAAACGGAATATCGGGGAAAGTGTGGTGAACTAAAGTAAAGGTACTCATCCAGAAATGGTAGACTAACCAAGGCATCAACCAAAACTTGACAAATCCCCAAATCCCTGTGGTTGCGATTAAAGTCGGAAAGACAATTGCAGCAAATCCAATCACAACTAAAGCTGAAAACTTCACTTGTTCTCGTTGTTTGCCTTCAAATTCTGGCCAGTAAAAATGGACATTAGCCCAGTGTAAGATAGAAGCAATCCACCATACCCGTCCTCGGCCTAATTGGTACACGAATTGAGTCGTTTTGTCAAAGTTTTCATAGACTTCAACAGTCCAAGGATGCCAAGCATTATCTTCACCCATTTTATTGGTATGTTTGTGGTGGTGATTGTGGCCAATTCTCCAACCATGAAACGGGTAAATTAGGGGTAAGAAGACCAGATGACCCACTAAGTCATTGACCCAGCGACTATTGGCAAAAGAACGATGACCACAGTCATGGCCAATCACAAAAAAACCGGTTAATGCAGTTCCGGTAAAAATCCAAGCTATAGGAAGTAAAAACCAGGGAGAAAAGGCGATCGCAATGTAGCCTAAAATCACAAGACTAACATTGATAATAACCATACTCCAGGCCTTGCGTTTGTTTTTGATGAAAACTTCACGAGGTAGAGTTTTTATAATATCTCTCAAGCGCAAATCGGACGTGTTTTGAGTCGATTTTAGACTCTCTGGACTTTCAATAGATAGGGTCATGGATGATTTTTCTCAGTAAAATCCTTACACTAAACAGTAGAGTTAGTGTGTTCTTAAACAGTTTTAAATTTCCAGGAAGATCAAGCCTGGAAGAAACCTTAATTTCAAAAGGGAAATTAAAGGGTTGAGATTGAAGCTCAAAGATAATAAAGGAAGTCGCAGCCTTTAACCGGATGTCAAGCCATCGAGTATAACCGATGAAGCTCTGCCCTCTTCCAGTTTACAAGAGCAATGACATTTGCTCAATGCAATTATACCTTTACCGCTTGTTTTGGCGGGAAATGCTGTCTAGTTCTTCTGTTCGGGGAGTGATCAAACGTTGCTGCTTGATGGTTTGCAGTTGCAACAGCAGCGTGTCCACCTCGGCTTGCAGGTGAAGCAATTTCACTTGCTGATCAACATTGTATGGACACTTAATCAAACCTAGTTTTAGAGTGCTAGAAGCAGATGAGTCCGTTGCACGGCTAGCTTGTTTAACCGTTGCATCCAAGTTCTCAGGCCGGGATAAAGTAGATGAATGTGTTGACATCAGCAGTTGACTAGGCATCTGAATATATTTACTTACGAGTTTTAACTATACCGTAACCTAAACGCAAACTTGAATTGAGAGCCAGATCAAATCCCTTTGTTTTTCTAATCAGTTGTGATAAACACGGTAAACTGGGATTAAGAATCGCACTAAACCCTCTGCTCTGTCAACTGATCGAGCCATCAAATTGTGAAAAATTCAACGGTTCGCTACATAACATATAATATTAAATTTGTCAAGTTTTTTAATTAGAAATCAAACTTCAAACCGAGATGACGCTAACTTTATCGACCAATCAAGTTCAACTCAAGGGCTGGCCGGGTTTAATTGAAGCATACCGCCCCTACCTTCCTGTCACCGAAGCGACACCCGTTGTCACCTTGCAAGAAGGCAACACGCCTCTACTTCCCGTTCCTTCCATTGCTCAAATCATCGGTAAACAAGTCCAAGTTTACGTCAAATACGACGGACTCAACCCGACAGGCAGCTTCAAAGACCGAGGCATGACGATGGCCATTTCCAAAGCCAAAGAAGAAGGGTGTAAAGCGGTGATCTGTGCCAGTACCGGAAACACCTCAGCTTCCGCCGCCGCCTATGCACGCCGAGCTGGGTTAAAAGCCTTTGTGATCATTCCCGATGGCTATGTCGCCGTCGGCAAACTCGCTCAAGCCTTGTTATACGGAGCCGAAGTCTTAGCCATTCAAGGCAACTTTGACCAAGCCTTAAACATCGTGCGAGAGGTCGCCGACCATTATCCCGTAACCTTAGTCAATTCCGTCAACCCTTACCGCCTAGAAGGTCAAAAAACCGCCGCCTTTGAAATAGTCGATGCTTTAGGCAATGCTCCCGACTGGCTATGTATCCCCGTCGGAAACGCCGGAAATATCTCCGCCTACTGGATGGGATTTTGTCAATATCACGCCGATAACCATTGCGATCGCCTCCCCCAAATGATGGGATTTCAGGCCGCCGGAGCCGCCCCCATTGTCCAGGGTCATCCCATCGCCCAACCGGAAACCCTAGCTACCGCTATCCGCATCGGCAACCCTGCCAGTTGGAATTTAGCGATCGCCGCCCAACAAGCCAGTCAAGGCAGTTTTGCTGCCGTCACCGATGAAGAAATCTTAACCGCCTATCGGTTACTAGCCTCAGAAGAAGGCATATTCTGTGAACCCGCTAGCGCTGCTTCTGTGGCGGGTTTACTCAAAGTCAAAGACCAAGTACCGACGGGAGCAACCATCGTTTGTGTCCTGACTGGAAATGGCTTAAAAGATCCCAGCACCGCGATCGAACACTGCAACAACCCCTTCAAACAAGGCATAGCACCCGATATTGAAACCGTCGCCAAAGTCATGGGATTCTAAAATTGACACTCCCCCGTTAAATCAAAGATTATAACGGGGGATTCTTGCTTCACTGACTTTTAACTAGATCAAACAAAGTTAATTGTTTAACCCCCGCCAGATCGTCTCCACAAGCCTTTTGAATCACGGACTGCCCGACCGCAATTTTTCCTCTGTATTTAATTACCTTTGCGCTGGCGGTATCGCGGTTTTCAATGTGACCGCAAAACTGACAATCATGCAAGCGTTTATCCCAACTTTTCTTACCTGTAATTTCATGGCAATTTGGACAGTCTTGAGACGTTCCATTTTGATCAACTTTTAGATAAACCTTATTCCTTTTCCAGCAGATATAAGGCAGAATCTCGTTGATAAATTGCCCAATACCTGATTCAAGAGACCGTTTACGAACAATCCCTTGACTCCAAGAATTAAAGTTAATATCTTCCACAAAAATATTGTCCGCCAAATCACAAAGATAATGAGCTAACTTGAAATGCCAATCACGGCGAGTATTAGCTACAGATTCATGTAACCGAGCTATCTTTTTTTGGAGTTTTAACCAATTATTTTAGCCTTTGACCTTATGTTTTAAGCGTCTTTGTAGCAATTTAAGCTGACTCTGTACTTCTAACAAAAATCTCGGGGCTTTGATTAATTCTCCTAAGCTAGTAGCAACAAAACTTTCTATTCCTGCATCGATCCCTAAACTATTTCTACCTACGACGGGTTCGGGACATTGTTCTGGGCATTGAAAGGAAATGATCAAGTAATCACTGATTATATCATGTCCGACTAATCAATAATGATTCTGTAGGGGCGGGTTCAGTCAATATCTTTAGCACTACTCCGAGATTGAGATAAACCCGCCCCACCCCATAACAGAATTAATCAACCGGACATAATATTAACCGTATTTTTTGGCTATGCTTTCTACTGTAGATTTATCGCGTAAATATCTCAAGCAATTACAGCAAGGGTCACAGGTCGGTTTACAGGCTTACCGTTCATATGGTCTTTGTGACAAACCAACTGTCTAGTCCTCAGACTCATCCATTGGCGGAAGCTGAGGGAGAGGCAGTTGAGTTCCTTGGGGAAGTTGAGTCAATTTAGAGGAGTGATCCTCAAAGGCTTCGGGGGGCAACAGTTCAATTTTCGGCTTCGTTTCCCCCGGACTGGATGAAGATTGACCTTTGGCTTTCGTTAACAAGTCAACCGTATCCCCCAAAGCCGTTGTTAAACTATTGCGGGTTTGCAGATGATTGGCTTTCTCCTGTTCGAGAGACTCACTTAACTGGCGAATTTGATCCCGAGCGCGATCACGTTCGAGCATCACTTGCACCAATTTCGCCTTCATCTCATCCTCAGATTGTAGTCGCTCAATTTCCCGATTAATCGTCACCTTCGATAAAATCTCACTCTGAGGCACCGAGAACTTTTGTTCTAACTGTTCAAGCTGCGATCGCAAAGCCCCTATTATTTCTTGATTGCGCTTGACTTCTTCCCGTCGTTGTTGAGCTTCGGTACTATAAAGCTGACGCCACTGGTTGGCACTCTCGAGCGCCGCATCCCGCTCACGCTGCACCTCGGTTAACTGCTGTTTTAGGCGTTTGATCTCATCTAACCATTGTCGGACATCCTGAGCCATATCAAATTTGATGGAGACTGTTCAATACTTAGATTTTAGAATGAGGATAGTTTAAGACTTCGGCAAGTGTTTTACCTAATCGCGATTCATCAGCTCGTCGAGCGGTTGGCGGAGCTATTGGCCAATCTCATAGTCGCAGTGTTTTCCTGGGTTTGGGCGCTGTTCAAGACCTTACTTGAGCAACTGGCGAGCCTGTTTGGGATCTCACTTGAGTTGAACAGAGGCAAATGGCAAACCTTTAATCACGCTAAACTCAAGATTTCACTCGAACAAGCGGCAGAGAAAACGGCAGATGCTTTAATTGTTGTCTACCGCCATCTCAAAGCGATTTTGAGAAAAATCCCCAAGGGAATTTTCCACTTTTTTCGCTTTTTTCTTTATATCAACTGGACAACCCTCAAAGAAGTTGTGATCTGCACCGCAGAACAACGCCTAAATGGTCTTTCCGCAGAAATGGCCTATAACTCGACTTTAGCCCTATTTCCAGCTTTGCTGTCGATCATCGCAGCAATTAGTTTATCCGATTCCTTGCAGAATACCCTTCAGGAAATGGGCACCCTGCTGGCTGTCGTTGTCCCCCAGGAAGTGCAAGTTCAGATTTCTACGGTTTGGGAACGAATGCTGATTACCCGCAGTGAAGAGTTATTTTCCTTTAGTTTCCTCGTCTCTATCTGGCTATTTTCTGGGGTGATTGGTTCGGCGATGGTGGCTTTAAACCATATTCATCGAGTCCCCCGAGAGCGGCTCCGATCCTTTTGGGAAGACAAATTAATCGCGATCGCTTTGGCTATCGGCACTATTTTATTATTAATTGTTGCCTGTGGGTTAGTGTTTATTAGCGATGTGGTCGTCGAAATTCTTGCCCGTAAAAGTTGTATTCTCGAAACAGTCGGAACTTGTCCCCTAGATCAAATCAAAGACTGTCTCGAACAACCGCCAGTCCAACAATGTCTACTCCTTAAAACCTTACCGAGTACCTGGAAACAGTTAAGATGGCCGATCGCTTTGGGAATTGTAGCGACAAATTTTGCCTTGATTTATCGCTTTGGGCCAAGTCAACGACAGCCAGAAACACCCCTAGTTCCGGGTGCAATTTTAGCTGCTATTTTATGGGCGGTGATTTCTAATTTGTTTCGTCTCTATGTTACCCATTTTGGGAATTATAACATTACTTATGGTGCCATTGGAGCGTTTATCATCTTGCTTTTGTGGCTCTATATTGCGTCTTTGGTGATGCTAATTGGCGCTCAAGTTAATGTTACCGTCGGGGAAGCCATGCGACGTCGGAAATCTCAAGCCAGTCTTCCTTCATCTCTTCGGTGAAATAGATCAGGCTTTGTTAACCCAAGACTGTTGTCGATTTACAAATGATCAACTAGAAATGCCTTCAAAAGCTGCTATTAATGTTTTAATTTGAAATTGAAAAAATAATGCTACACAAGGCAGAAGGCAGCCATGCAAGAGGCAATAGGACTAATAACTGAAAAACTGGTGACTGTGAAGAAGAAGGGCGGGTTTATATCAGTTATCGCTTAGAGACATAAATTAATGCGGAACCCGCCCCTACAACACTGGTATCGGTGTGACTGTTCACTGTTCACTCGTTACTGTTTCCTGTCCCCTATTCCCTGAGTGTAGCGATCAAGGGCAGCGCAATCGCTGTAATATGACATCACAGCGATCGCCAGTTTTTGAAGTCGATCTACGCGATGATCAAATGACTCCTACTTGACAGATCCTCCGGCGGCAGCTTTGGCAGCAGCAGCTTCATCGGGGTGAATATTCAAGCGCGTCAGGTTAATCCGTCCTTTGCTGTCAATTTCACGAACTTTGACAATCACCTCATCCCCAATGGCGACTTCATCTTCGACTCGAGGAACCCGATAATCAGCCAACTGGGAAATGTGAATCATCCCTTCTTTACCCGGAAGCACTTCCACAAATGCCCCAATAGGGATAATCCGCGTAATTCGTCCGACATAGACATCGCCTTCATTGAGTTTGCGCGTCATCCCTTGGATAATCTGACAAGCCCGGGCGGCTTTATCGCTATCGGTTGAAGCAATGGTAACAGTCCCATCATCATCAATGTCAATTTTGACGCCCGTTTCCTCGGTAATTCCTTTAATGGTTTTTCCACCAGGCCCAATCACCAAACCAATCAGATCGGGATCAATCTTCATGGTTAACAAACGAGGCGCAAAGGGAGACAAATCAGAACGGGGTTTTTGAATCGCCTCTAGCATACTTTCTAAAATATGCAAACGGGCGGGTTTGGCTTGATGAATGGCTTGAGCAATGGTATCAATGGATAAGCCTGTAATCTTCATATCCATTTGCAGGGCGGTAATCCCGCTATCAGTTCCTGCAACTTTAAAGTCCATATCTCCTAAAAAGTCTTCAATTCCCTGAATATCAGTGAGAATGCGGACTTCTTCGCCTTCTTTAATTAAACCCATCGCCGCCCCACTCACAGGTTTAGAAATGGGTACACCTGCATCCATCAAGGATAGAGTCGAACCACACACCGAACCCATCGAGGTGGAACCATTGGAGGATAACACTTCTGAAACCACCCGAATCACGTAGGGAAACTGATCCTTGACGGGTAACACAGGTAACAAAGCCCGTTCAGCTAAGGCACCATGTCCGATTTCTCGTCTTCCCGGTGAACGCATTGGCTTCGTTTCACCCACAGAATAGGGCGGGAAGTTGTAATGGTGCATATAGCGTTTTTCGTCTTGCGGATGCAAGTCATCCAAGTCTTGAGCGTCTCCGGGGGTTCCCAAAGTGGCGATCGACAGAACTTGTGTTAACCCTCGGTTAAACAAGCCGCTTCCATGAACTCGCTTCGGTAAGAACCCAACTCGACAAGATACCGGACGCACTTGATCGAGGTTGCGACCATCAACCCGCATCCCGTCTTGAATGATTTGTTGTCGCATCAATTGACGGGTCATGTCTTTGAAAATGCGGCTAACGGCTTTTGGATCTTCAGCCGTGATCACTTTTAACGGATCATCTTCCGGCTTTGGCGCGATCGCTTCTTCGACTTGGGTGAGTTTGATTTCGTCAAGCGCTGCATCCCGTTCGCTTTTCGTAAAATGATACTGTTTGAGAACGTGTTTAATCGGTTCGCTAGCGCGTTCTCGAATCAACTCCAGTAAATCGCTATTTTCTTGAGGAGGTTCTCCCGGTGCGATCGTGATATTCAGTTCTTGGGCGACTTCTTGTTGGGCTTTAATCAGGTCACAGACCGCTTCATAGCCAAAATCAATCGCTTCGATAATATCCTGTTCGGGGAGTTGGTTTGCGCCTGCTTCCACCATCACCACCCCATGTGGAGAACCTGCAACGACGAGATCTAAATCTCCGTTTCTGACTTCTCTGTAAGTGGGATTAATGATAAAATCATCCCCTAACAGTCCGACTCGCACGGCTGCCATCGGCCCGAAAAAGGGGATTTGAGCCAACAAAACCGCTACCGATGCCCCCGTTACCGCTAACACATCTGGCGGCACTTGTTCGTCCATTGAGAGGGTTGTGGCGACGATTTGAATATCATCACGAACCCAATCGGGAATCAAAGGACGTAGCGGACGGTCAATCAGACGGCTGGTGAGCGTTACGCGATCGGGTGGACGTCCTTCTCGACGCAGGAAACCGCCTGGAATTCTGCCTCCTGCATAGAGTCGTTCTTCATAGTCTACTAACAACGGCAGAAAATCTATTCCGGGTCTTCCTTCAGCACGAGTTGCAGTGACTAAAACTGATGTATCTCCCGACTCGATTAACACCGCTCCACCTGCCTGAGGCGCCAGTAATCCAATCTTCAGTCTAATATCCCGTCCATCAAAGGATATTGACTTGTCCATTTCTTCCATGTATGCTATCTTCCTTCTCTTTCCACTATTCTTTTGCGTTCTCCAACAGGAAAAGTTTGGTGTTCTCGACGACCTTTGCTTTCCTGTCTTGTCTCGCTCTATACTCTGATGGCTGTAGGCTTCTCACCGAGGCACAGAGGATAGAACCAATGGGCAGGAGGTTGTGATTTCCCCACCCTCATTCTTGAAAAAACAGCCAATCGATGCCTAAGATCAGTATAATACCGAGTTAGAGGCGTGGCACCCGTTTCTGTGTTCGTCGGAGATTCGGTGAACTGATTTTTACTAATGGAGTTGCCCGAACGGGCTAGATTGGTGTCATTTGCTGAACTCTGCCATCAATTCTCCAAATCGGGGCAATTGTGAAATTCTTGGGTTTTAGATCATGCTCGACTCTTCCTTTTTTTGTTCGGTCGTTTGAGGTCAGCTCACTGCGAGATTCTGAGCTAGTTTGTTGAATATAGTTGCACATTATACTAGATCAGTGACCCGTTGGTTAATCTATCCCCACAGGATGCTTGAATACAGTATATCCAACACTTTGTTCAATCACAGGTTAGACGAAACAAGCCTGCGGATATTAGTCTGTTGCTCAAGTTTCATCAATAATCAAGGGATTAATTAACCGATCAAGCAATGATTTAAACCCACATTAGCTGATTGAAGTTGGAAGTCTAAGGATTATTTTTAAATGGCAATTTTACATGGAAGTTGGCTCCAGCAACCCGAAAGTTATCTATTTATTTGGGGAGAAAGCTGGCGTCGAATCGCCCCGAACGAATTCAATCAAGCTGAGGGGGTTTTGACTTTTCCTTTTGCTTTAACAGCAACTCAACTTAACAAGTGGCTAAAGGAGCATCAATTTTCAGTAAACCCTGAAGAAGTCGCTACAAAAGTTATCGCTATTCCCACTGAAATTTCTAAAAATTTAGCCTTAAATCCCCTACAGTCAACCGCTCAAACTCATTCTGAAAATTCCGATCATTCCCTCTATCTTTATCCTTGGAAAGTTGAAGGAATTTGTCTCAAGAGTACAGAAGCCTTTCAGTTTTTACAATCGATTCCATTAGGAAATATTACCGCCGAAAATTCATTAATCGGAACAGATTTGCAGTTTTGGTCTCATATTTGCCGTTGGAGTATAGATTTACTCGCCCGCAGCAAATTTTTACCCAGTCTCACATCTAACTCCTCAAAAAACCTGTTGGCTAAATGGCAACCTTTACTCGATAGTGCCATAGATCAAGCCAGACTCATTCGTTTTACCAAACAAATCCCATCCGCTTGTCGGATGTATCAAGTTCTCCCCCAAAAATCCGAAGAAGAAATCGAAAATATTTCCTTGAATTTACCTTCAAATCCTCAAGATTTAATCGATAATTTTTTAACCGAAACCCTTGATAATCAAGTCCGAAAAGGCTCAGAAGAAAGCGATAAAAAAGCAATAAAAAACCTACCCAGCATTCAGCCTTTTGTTCAGAGTTGGTTACAGGCTTTAGCCAGCGATTCCAATCAAATTAAATCCGACAAATCAGAAGCAGAAAATTTAGCAAAAATCCTCGAAAATTGGACAGCACCCCTCCAACAAACCCTCGCTGAACACAATCTATTCAGAACAGCTTTTCAGTTATCTCCTCCCAGTCAAAAAGCCAAAAATTGGAGATTAGACTATTGTTTACAAGCCATTGATGAACCTGAATTTTTAGTGAACGCTCAAACGATTTGGACGCATCCCGTTGAAGCCTTTGTTCATCAGGGACGCATGATTAAACGCCCTCAAGAAACCCTTCTCAGAGGTTTAGGTTTAGCTTCAAAACTTTATCCTCTGATTGAACCCAGTTTACAAGAAGCTAAACCTCATTCTTGTTTATTAACGCCTCTCCAAGCCTATGACTTTATTAAAAGTATCGCTTGGCGGTTTACTGATAGCGGTTTAGGCGTGATATTACCGCCTAGTTTAGCCAGTCAAAATGGATGGGCGAACCGTTTAGGACTCAGTATTCAAGCAGCAACATCTAATGCTAAACAAAAGGGTGGTTTAGGTTTAAATAGTCTATTGAATTTTAAATGGGAATTATCCATTGGGGGTCAAACCTTATCCCAAGCCGAATTTAACCGTTTAGTCGCTCAAGAAAGTCCCTTAGTTGAAATTAACGGCGAATGGGTTGAACTCCGTCCATCTGATATTAAAGCCGCTCAAACCTTCTTTTCGAGTCGCAAAGATAAACTTTCTCTCACCCTTGAAGATGCTTTACGCTTATCAACGGGTGACTCGCAAATGATAGAAAAGTTACCTGTTGTTAATTTTGAAGCCGGGGGTAAATTAGAAGAACTTTTAAATACATTAAATAATAATCGTTCGTTAGCTGAGATTAAAACCCCCAATGATTTTAAAGGCGAATTACGTCCTTACCAAGCCAGAGGTGTAAGTTGGTTAGCCTTTTTAGAAGAATGGGGTTTGGGGGCTTGTTTAGCCGATGATATGGGGTTAGGAAAAACAATACAATTAATTGCATTTTTATTATATCTGCAAGAAAATAGCAGTTTAGATGCTCCCGTTTTATTGGTTTGTCCGACATCAGTTTTAGGAAACTGGGAACGAGAAGTTAAACGGTTTAGTCCCACTTTAAAAGTCACGGTTCATCATGGCGATAAACGCAAAAAAGGAAAAACATTCACTCCCTTTGCACAAAAATATGATCTAATAATTACTAGCTATCCGTTAACGTTTAGAGATGAGAAAGAACTGAAAACAGTAAATTGGAAAGGCTTGGTTTTAGATGAGGCTCAAAATATTAAAAACCCGGAAGCTAGACAATCAAAAACCGTTAGAAATCTACAAGCAAACTTTAAAATCGCTTTAACAGGAACCCCAGTCGAAAATCGCCTGTCTGAATTGTGGTCAATTATGGATTTTCTCAACCCAGGATATCTAGGACAACGACAATTTTTTCAGCGAAGATTTGCAATTCCTATCGAAAAATATGGCGATACAGACTCCTTAAAAATCTTACGTTCATTGGTACAACCGTTTATTTTACGTCGCTTGAAAACCGACAAAGATATTATCCAAGATTTACCCGAAAAGCAGGAAAATACCGTCTTTTGTTCACTGTCAACTGAACAAGCAACTCTTTATCAAAAAATTGTTGATCAGTCCTTAGCTGACATCGACGCAGCCACCGGAATTCAACGCCGAGGAATGATTTTAGCGTTGTTAGTGAAGTTGAAACAACTTTGTAATCATCCAGTTTTAATCACCGAAAAAGAAACAAAAACGGGAAAGAAAAAAGCAGCAAATCAGAATTTAACAGCCAACTCTGGAAAGTTACAACGCTTAAAAGAAATGTTAGAAGAATTGATTTCTGAAGGCGATCATGCTATTATATTTACACAGTTTGCGGAATGGGGAAAACTGCTACAACCCTATTTAGAACAACAGTTAAATCGAGAAGTTTTATATTTATATGGGGGGACTCGCAAAGCCCAACGGGAAGAAATGATTGATCGTTTTCAACAAGATCCCCAAGGGCCACCGATTTTTATATTATCCTTAAAAGCGGGAGGAGTGGGTTTAAATTTAACTCGGGCGAATCATGTTTTTCACTTTGATCGCTGGTGGAACCCCGCCGTTGAAAATCAAGCGACAGATAGGGTTTTTAGAATTGGTCAAACGCGAAATGTTCAGGTTCATAAATTTGTTTGTAACGGAACCTTAGAAGAAAAAATCCATGATTTAATTGAAAGTAAAAAAGCCTTAGCTGAACAAGTCGTAGGAGCGGGAGAAGACTGGTTAACAGAACTTGATACCGATGGTTTAAGAAATTTATTGATTCTGGATCGAAATTCGGTGATTGATGAAGAAGAATAATCTAAGATCTGGAAAATGTTGGGTCTCGCTCACTTGACGCCAACCTACAAAACCCAACACCAGATTTGGAAAATGTTGGGTCTCGCTCACTCGACGCCAACCTACGAAACCCAACATCAGCAGATTTGGAAAATGTTGGGTCTCGCTCACTCGACGCCAAGCTACAAAACTTGAAAACCTACGGATTTAGAAATTATGACAAACTTCGATGTTGAAACGGATCAAGAATGGTGGTCACAGCAATGGTTAGATTTACTCGATAAATATCGCTTTAAAAAACGTCTAGAACGAGCCAGAAATTACGCCCGACAGGGAAATGTATTAAGCATTGATTTTCAAGACGAAAAAGTTCAAGCCAAAGTTCAGGGAACTCAACCCGAACCCTATGAAGTCTCACTCTGGCTCGATCAATTTAGTGATGAAGAATGGGATTTTGTGACTGAAACCCTATCTCAACGGGCGATCTTTTCTGCTAAATTGTTAGCGGGAGAAATGCCTCAAAATATCGAAGAAGTTTTTGCTACCAATGGTTTAAGGTTGTTTCCCTTTAGCCTCGATGATGTTCACGCTCACTGTAGCTGTCCAGACAAAGCGAATCCCTGTAAACATATCGGTGCAGTTTATTATATGTTAGGCGATCGCTTTAGTGAAGATCCGTTTGTATTATTTAAATTGCGGGGTCGTACCCAAGAGCAAATTATCGCGAATTTACGCCAATTACGCAGTCAAACTCAAGCGGAAACTGAGACTAAATCTCAACCGTTACTTGAGACTCAAACCGTTAATTCTTATCCTCCCAAAGTTGAAGAATTTTGGAACTATAATGAACAACTAGACCCTTCTTTAGTCGTCATTGCACCGCCCTCTACTTCTGATAATGTGTTAAACGTTTTGGGAACTATTCCCCTAGAATATGCTGGAAATCAAGGGGCTAGCCGTTCAATTTCAGCCAGTGAAACGGTAATGAAATATTTAGATACAATTTACAAAAATGTCAGCCAACGAGCGATTTTAATGGCACTCAGTCGTGATGAAGAGAGTCCGTAACAGAACAAGAGGAATAACGATTCAATCTGTTGAGGACTTCTAAAAGTTCATCAGGATTATCAACTAAAGCATCCGGGCGATGTTGGGACAAAATATCAGGAGAGTTGAAACCCCAACTAACGGCAATACTTCTAATTTTAGCTCTTTTTGCGGCATCTAGATCTCGGGTTTCATCACCAATATAAATCGCTTGTTCAGGTTGTAAATTTTCCTGTTTTAGAACTGTTCTTATATATCTCGATTTTCCAAATAGAGTCGAAGCAGAATCAATCCGATGAAATAAATGTAGAATTTGATAATTCTCAAGAACAAGAATCACATTTTCTTTGGCATTTGAGGTGATAATATACAGAGAATAACCTTGATGATTTAATTCTTCTAAAACTTCTTTCATCCGAGGAAAAAGATGAATATATTGAATATCTTTTTGAAGTTCTTTTCGGATGCGTCGCAGTAAAAAGGGTAGTTTAAAGATAGAAATTTTAGAGCGTTTGATAATTTCCCATGCACTGAGATCTTTAAGTTCAGCAAGTTCTTCAGGGCTAGCGGGTGGATATCCAAACTCGACTGAGAGACGATTGGTAATTTTAGCAATCGTATCTAGCGTATCTGCTAGTGTTCCATCAAAGTCAAAAATGAGAGCCTTTTTCATAGGGGAGTCAGAAAACTATTTTTGGCTAGCCATTCTTTAAGCATAATATACAAAAATGTTTTCAACAAACAGCGTCTCCCAAAATTAGGTAGGGGCAGGTTCATATAGATCGAGATCTTCCCAAACCCAATATTACGGAACCTGCCTCTACAGCCCCAAAAATTCAGAAGATTTGATCCCTTAATCAATCAGAATATTTTCCGGTGAGTCATCTTCTCGATATTGCCAGTTAATCTGAGGAATGCAATCAAAAGCCTGTTTAAGAGATTCTTCCCAAAGCTGACGAATTTTCGCCAGATAAGGATCACCTAAGCGCAGACGCAGACGATGTTTAATCATCAAACTGTCTTTCTCGTATAGAATTAGATTAATGGGCGGCCCAACGGAAATATTAGACTTCATGGTTGAATCTATAGAAAGTAAAGCACATTTAGCCGCACTTTCAAGACTGGTATCATAACTTAAAGTCCGATCTAAAATGGGCTTGCCATATTTAGTTTCCCCAATTTGTAAAAATGGAGTATCTGGGGTGGCGTGAATAAAGTTCCCCTGACTGTAGATGAGATACAATTCCGGAGTTTGTGCGTGAATTTGACCGCCTAATAATAGAGTACATTGCGCTTCAATTCCATCTTTTTTTAGCCAAGCTTCGTCATATTGCTGAATTTGTCGCAGTTTTCCCCCAATATAACGAGCGACTTCGTACATACAGGTAATATTGTGCAGATTGGTTTCCTCTTGTACTTTTAAGTCCTTTTCGAGTTCACTGACAACCCCTTGAGTCACAGATAAGTTTCCGGCGGTACACAGCAGGATGACTCGTTCTCCGGGGTTGGAAAAATCAAACAGCTTCTGATAAGTCGAAATATAATCGACTCCTGCATTTGTGCGTGAGTCAGCCGCCATCACCAAGCCAGAGTGAGTGATAATGCCAAGGCAGTAGGTCATAGCACGTTTCAATTGAAGTTAAAGGGACAATTCATTATTGACTTCAGATAGAAGACAAAACAGGGGATGGGGATCTCAAATATAGAGAGGCACGGGTTCTCAACTCCTGCCCCCAGTCCCGTGATCTCTTTGTCTTCCCGTTTTCATTGTCAGGCTTGGATGGACAAACTTCAGAAAAATTTAAGCAATTTTGTCTAACTTGATGCAAATGTAAAGTTCGATAACAGGTAATGTCTACAGATTAAGTTTGAGCCGGGGGCCGATTCAACCTTAAGGGGGATAGGCAGATGTTCTAAGAAATGTTAAAATTCTTAACATCTAAATTGTTGAGTAATGTTAACGCCCGTCACCCGAGCTAGAGAGACGGGGTATGCGCTGAGAAAGGTTAAAGTTGGCCGAGTCACGCTCTGCACGCTAGCCCCCCGAAAGACGCAGCACCCACTTTTGAACTCCCTAACTCCGAAAATAGGCTTGACATGAAATCATTACAGACCGAGGTATCCAGCGGGAGATCAGCCATGAAGATTGCTAAACCCACAGATACAGATTCAGTACGCGCTTACCTGCGAGAAATTGGTCGTGTTCCCCTACTAAGCCATGAGCAAGAGATTCTCTATGGCAAACAGGTGCAACAGTCCGCAATTCTGCAAGAAGGGAGAGAGAAACTGGCGAAACGCTTGGGTCGGGAACCTAGTTATGCAGAATGGGCAGAAAATGCAGGTCTATCGGTAACTGAGTTAAAACAGGCGATCGAAGATGGCCAAAATGCCAAGCGCAAGATGGTAGAAGCGAATCTGAGATTAGTCGTATCTGTAGCCAAAAAATATATCAAGCGCAATGTCGATCTTTTAGATTTAATCCAAGAAGGCACAATTGGGATGCAGCGTGGAGTCGAAAAATTTGACCCGACAAAAGGCTATCGCTTCTCGACCTATGCTTATTGGTGGATTCGTCAGGCGATCACCCGTGCGATCGCCGAAAAAGGCCGGACGATTCGTTTGCCTATCCATATAACAGAGAAACTTAACAAAATTAAGAAAGCTCAACGTTATCTAGCCCAACAGCTCGGACGGGCTGCAACTATGGGTGAACTCGCCGACGAGTTAGAGCTAACTCCCAAACAAATTCGCGAGTATCTCGAACGAGCCAGACTGCCCCTGTCTCTGGATTTGCGCGTCGGAGACAACCAAGATACCGAGTTAGGAGATTTGTTAGAGGATACCACTAGCTCTCCTGAAGACTATGCCTTACAATCTTCCTTGCGGACTGATTTGGAAGTGTTGATGGCAGACTTAACCGAACAGCAACGTCAGGTCTTAGCACTACGATTCGGTTTAGAGAATGGACAAACCATGACTCTGGCCAAAATCGGCGATCGTCTGAATATTAGTCGCGAACGAGTGCGGCAAATTGAACGGGAAGCTCTCACCAAACTGCGTAAACGCAAACAGGACATGGGAGATTATCTCGCCAGTTAAATTCCAGCAATCATTATTCAATCCATATTTTAGAGTTCGGAGTTTTAGGTTCAAAGTTAGAACAGAGGTAAGAGCGATCGAAGTCAAAAGGCTTCGATCGCCCTTACACTTAACTAACAAATGGTGAACTTGGAACTCCGAATTCAATTGGGTTCGGTTGTACCAACTTGTTCACGAAGTTATCCTGCTAAATTAGAGTATGAAGAGAAAGAGACCATAGCTAACGATTCCTAAATTCACAAACAGCTTCATCGATTAGAATTTTTGTAGAGCGGAGGTAGACAGGTGAACAGTGAAGCCCATCAAAACTCAGAATTTTTTGAAGAAGGAGGCGAAGGAAATAACTTGCTCTGGCAATACGTGCAAGCGATGAGTCCCGATATGATTTCTCAACTGTCTAAACCGGGTTCCTCAGAAGTGTTTCAAGTTATGGAACGAAACATAGTCGGCTTGTTAGGAAATTTGCCCTCCGAACATTTTGGCATGAGCATTACCACCAGTCGCGAACATTTAGGACGGCTACTCGCTTCAGCAATGATTAGCGGTTATTTCCTGCGAAATGCAGAACAACGCATGGCTTTTGAACAGTCGGTACAAGCGACAGACAAACATCGAGACAGTTAATTCTCTTGCTGTACTGAAGTTTTTTTCAGTTGGGACTTGCTCGAACATGAGTTTATCGCAAACGGAAATTGATCGCTTACGCCGATCGCTTCTGGCTTGGTATCAGCATCAGGGTCGAGACTTACCCTGGCGAAATATTCGTGACCCCTATGCCATCTGGGTCGCAGAAATCATGCTCCAACAAACCCAAGTCAAAACCGTTATACCCTATTATCAACGCTGGCTGAGTCAATTTCCCACTGTTGAGGCGTTAGCGATCGCTGATCTTCAGCAAGTTCTTAAAGTATGGATCTCGGTGCAACGGTTTGTCTACCGAAAGCCCCAAACTGTTCGCAATGTCCCTGGAATACCGATTGTCAGGCTCATTTATTCAATCTACAACAGCAAATTCCCATGCGTGAAGCCGCTTCTCCTTTACCCCATAAAATTATCGGCGTTGCCGTCATTTGGAACGAACAGGGACAAATTTTAATTGACAAACGACCCGCAAAAGGACTACTCGGAGGACTTTGGGAATTTCCGGGCGGTAAACTCGAAGCAAACGAAACCCTGGAAGACTGTATTCGGCGAGAAATTCAAGAAGAATTAGCCATTGAAATCGAAGTCGGATCACATTTAATCACGATAGAACACGCCTACACTCATTTTCGCGTTACCCTCAATGTTTATCACTGTCGCCATGTTAGTGGAGAACCTCAACCCCTCGAATGCGATGAAATTCGCTGGGTGACGCTAGATGAAATCGAGCAATTTCCCTTTCCCAAGGCGAATGAAAAGATAATTACAGCCTTGAAAGAAGCGAGAACATCTGAGATTGACAAAAAGGGTAACAACTGACAAACCTCTCCACTAACGAACTACTGAACTAATAGTGATAAACAGGTAGGGTGAAATGGAAACAACTGCCTTTATTCGGGGAGGAGTCTACCCAAATTTGACCATAGTGGGCGCGGATAATTCGTTTACACAGGGATAAACCAATACCATAGCCATCTTGAGACTCATCTCGTTCCAGTCTAAAGCGATCTTGAAAAATCCGATCGCGATTTTCTTCAGGAATACCCGGCCCACTATCGCAAATACTGACTTGTATTTTTTGAGTGGTACGATGCAAAATTGACACTTGCAAGCTTCCACCTTTGGGCGTGTACTTGAGTGCATTATCAAGCAGATTGACAATCACCTGTCGAATGCGTTCCTGATCGGCATATACACAGGGAATATCACTCGGAATATCGGTTTGGAGTTGCAGAGATTTACTTTGCAACTGACCTTTGAACTCAGCCAAAATCTCCTTGCAGAACTGAGCCAAATCCAGTTGATTCGGTTGCAGCAACAATTTCGCACTCGGGCCGGTTGCCGTTTGCAAAAGATCTGTGATCATCCGATCAATGATCCGGAGCTGGTTACGCGCTTGTTGAACGAGGCGTTCTTTAAAAGCCTGAGTGATCTGAGGTGAGTCTTTCTCTTGAGCCTTTTGAGTCGATGCTAACAGGGTTTCTAAAGCCAGAGAAGCCGCAGTTAGTGGACTACGCAGATCGTGAGCCAGGATTTCTATAATACGGTCTTTAAAGTTCAGTTGTTGAGTCAGTTGCTCTTTTTCCTGCTTGAGACGGAAGACTTCATCACTCAACTTGATCAATTCTGAGACATAGGCAACAGAAGTGATGGAGTTGGCATTACTACCAACTTGAGAGACTTGAGGATGAGATTTTTGCTCTGTACAGCAACATTCCTCCAGAGCCAGTTGCCAACGGGGCCACCAATGTTCCAATTGAGCAACCAGATCACTACCCGCTAAGATATGGCGGGGTTCTGGAAAAATCCTGACAATCGCTGGCGTTGCCACCAGTTTAAAATATTCGGCTAGATAGGGCTGTTGTCCCACATCGATCACTTGCAGCTCATAAGCCTCCTCACAATCTAATTTCTCTAGAAATTGGCGGATCTGCCGGATCTGTTCCTTAGAGCTAGGACGCTGGTCGGCAAATAGCAGAAGTTGTAGACACGCTTCTGGGTTAGTCGATTTTTCTGGAAATACCTGCATGAAGTCTGTTTGAAGCAGGGAGTATCTACCGTTTAGGCTGTCTCTCGGATAACAAGAGTTAAGCATTGGCAAAAGTAATTAACTAATAGTTTAATTTAAGATCTCCTTTAGATTCGATCTTTTTAGGAGCTACAGTCGTGGAACGCACACTTAAGGATTAGTTATCTGCCATTCTTGGCTGATCATTCAGTAAGGCAGGCTACCAGTTTAGACACTCACCTGTCACTGGTTATCAGGGTACTGGGTACTGGGTACTGTAAGAGATCATTTGTCCCTAGAGTCTAACTTAAGGGCGCAAATTGTGGGATATTAGGGGTTTGAGACTTCAAGGGGAACGGCGTATGTTCGCAAGTTGGCCAAAAAATCCAGCACTCCAAGTTGTTGTCAAAGCAGGCAACAGGCAACAGGCAACAGGCAACAGGCAACAGTGTAGGAGAAATTCATCAATTGCCCGTACTTAAGAGCGCAAATTGTGGGATATTAGGGGTTTGAGACTTCAAGGGAAACGGCGTATGTTCGCAAGTTGGCCGAAAAATCCAGCACTCCAAGTTGTTGTGAAAGCAGCGATCGCCTTTTTTGTGATTTGTCTATTGTTAACGCTGCATCGCTATTTCAGCTTCTACGCTTCTTATGATCACGGCATTTTTAACCAAGTCTTCTGGAATAACCTGCATGGTCGGTTTTTTCAGAGTTCCCTGTCTTCCGCACTGTCTACGAACGTTGTTCATCAGGGCCAATTTCCTGATGTATCTTACCATCGTTTAGGTCAGCATTTTACTCCCGCTTTGCTGCTCTGGCTACCGATCTACGCTTTATTTCCCTATCCAGTCACGTTAATTTTCATCCAAGTCACCCTTGTTACTGCCGCAGGGGTTATTTTATACATTCTAGCCAGACAACATTTAGAACCGCCCTTATCGGCTTGGATCACCGTCAGTTTCTACGCCGCTAACGCTGTCATTGGCCCAACACTCTCCAATTTCCACGATGTCTGTCAAATTCCCTTATTTGTATTTAGTTTGCTGTTGGCGATGGAAAAACGCTGGTGGTGGTTGTTTTGGCTACTCGCTGTTTTTCTGTTAGGGGTACGAGAAGATTCCGGCGTGGTGTTGTTTGGCATCGGTGTGTACCTGATTTTAAGCCAACGTTACCCCAAACAAGGCATTGCAGTTTGTATCCTTAGCTTCGGTTATATGATCTTGCTGACGAATTTGATTATGCCGTTGTTTTCTGAGGATATTTCCCAACGGTTTATGATGGAACGGTTTGGTCAATACGCCGATGGAGAAGAAGCTTCTACTTTAGAGATTATTTGGGGAATTATTAGTAACCCCTTCCGATTAATTGGCGAAATCTTTACGCCATTTTTTGGTACAGTTAAATATTTACTGGGTCAATGGTTGCCTTTAGCCTTTGTTCCGGCTGTTGCTCCCGCTTCTTGGATGATTGCCGGATTTCCCCTCTTAAAACTGTTTATTGCTAAAGGAGAATCCGTTTTAGCGATTACCATTCGTTATGCGATGACCGTTGTTCCCGGATTATTTTATGGTGCTATATTATGGTGGGCAGAGCGACAAAAACAAAACCCTGAACAACAACTTCCCTCCCGCAAGTTTAAACGATTTTGGATAGTTTGTATTGGTTTATCTCTATTTTTTACCTTAACTTCCAACCCCAACCGCACCCTTTATTTCTTAATTCCTGACTCAGTTGAACCCTTAGTTTATGTTCCCCTGACGAAACAATGGAATCATGTTCAACAATTTCGCCCTTTACTCGCCCAAATTCCCCCCGATGCGAGTGTTGCTGCTACAACTTATCTAATTCCTCAGCTTTCCAGTCGTCGGGAAGTCTTACGGTTTCCTCAATTTGAATTATACAACGATGCGGGAGAATTAGTTAAAATGGAGTATCTAATTCTTGATTTATGGCAAATGCAGCAATATCAAGCCGCCTTTAAACATGAACGAGATAGATTAAAAGAAATCGTTCCTATTTTGAATCAGTTTATTGCTAATAATGAGTATGGTATGATTGGGTTTGAAAATGGTGTTGTCTTAATGCAAAAAGCAGCAACATCCAATCCTCAAGCGATAGAAGATTGGAATTTGTTTCAAAAAGAGTTAGAACCGATTTTAGCTGAAAGTTAAATCAAGAGAATAAAAACCACAAAGACACAAAGACACAAAGAGGGAATCTTCGTTTTTGGGTTGTGAGTTTACCTTAAGATATGTAGGGTGAATAAGATTTTGACGTGAATCATATAGACACTTTATCTTCGGTCTGATGCACCCTACTAGAACTTAGAAAACACGATGAACAAGTTACACTTAATATAGAAATCCTGTTGATAGGAAAGGACGGTAAGTTCGATAAGTGATAGAATTTGAATGGAACCCAGACAAAGCGGCACTTAACTTTGAGAAGCATCACATTATTATTGGGGTATCTCAATTGGGGCGACTTCTAGTTATTGCTCACACGGATCGAGGTTAAAAAGTACGAATTATCAGCGCCCGACAAGTTACCAGACAAGAAACGAGGTTTTATGAAGAAGGAATTTGAAAACGAAATGGAAGATGAATTACGTCCAGAGTACGACTTTGCAAAAATGCAGGGGGGAGTCAGAGGTAAATATATTAAACAGTGATGTTGACAAATCATTTGCACTCGTTTATCCTACTGCCAATTTCGTAAACTGACGCATATAGGGGGATCTATATCCGAGAATAATATCGGACTTAGGTACTCCAGCTTCAATTAACTCATTGGCTATCCCCCTCTCAGTTCCATCTCGTTGAATCCAAATTTTTCCCTCCTTAATCTCAATGTGAATAACACATCCAAATACTCGCTTTTCGCCACGCCATCCTATATGAAACATTAGATAGCGATCGCGTTTGAGATCGAAAGCGATTTGAGTTTCCACTTCAGGATCATCCGCATCACAGTCAGAATATTTCTCAATAACTGACTGAATAAGTTTTCTATATGTCTCTATTTCCATGATACTATCTCCTCTGTAACAGGATTAAATACGAGTAAGTTTAACTGCATTCGGTTTACTGACATTTGAGCTAAACGTCGAGTGAAAAACTCTTCATAAATATCTTCTGGAACTGCTAGATAAAGTATTCTATTGGGTTGTTGATCCTATAAAACCACTTTATAGTTCCATGCTTGACCAATAGCAGAATGAAAATCATTAATCAATGAAAGACCTAAAAAACTTTTAATTTCTACTGCTATTTTTTGTCCATATCTGTCTGCTCCTAATAACTGATTTTCAGCACCTAAATCCACATATAGCTTATCTTCGTCTATTTTAAGATGCAGAGGATCATCAGTAATTGTCCACCCTTCTTTTTCCAACCCTGAACGTACAACGGCATGAAATAAATCTTTTGCGGACATAGGTGACTTTAGGATGGTTATTTTAATCGTAACACATTCTACGAGGTTGTATTCTTCTTAATTTGTTCAATGGTAAATTGACTGTAAGGCATTTTGCATCATTTTCCCTTTAAATCGACAGTGAATTAATCCGTTCTATTGTACGTTGATTTTCTTCTGGGGTGCCAACGGTAATGCGTAACCCTCCCCCTGTATGACGAATTAATGTTCCTTGAGACTTGAATTTTTGTTGGATTTGCTGTAAAATAGTATCAGAATCTCCTAACTCTAAAGATTGAGGACGAACATATACAAAATTAGCGTTACTTTGCCAAACTTTTAACTGAGGATGTTGAGTAATGGCATCAATTAACAAACGACGTTGAGCGATTATTTCAGGAATAACGGTTAATAACTCATCTTGATTATTTAACGCAAACTCAGCCGCAATTTGAGAGAAACTGGGGAGATTATAGGGAAGTCTAACTTTCTCTAAGATAGCAATTAAATCGGAATTGGCGATCGCATAACCCACTCGCAAACCCGCTAACCGAAACGCTTTAGAAAAGGTTCGTAAAATCACCCAATTGGGATGTTGAGGAAGTTCACCCACTAACGTTGTTTGGCTAAACTCAAAATAAGCTTCATCAATAACCACTAAAATTTCTGGGGGTAAGCTTCTTAACCAATTAATTTCTTTTTCTGTTAACGCATTCGCTGTTGGGGAATTGGGATGAACCACAAACACGACTCGTATTGGCGGGTTTTGGGTTTGTGAAATAGCATTTTGGGCTGCTTCTAAATCCATTTCAAAGTTATCTTCGTTTCGCCCAATTTTGACGACGGGAATTCCCAATGTTTCGGCTAAAATTCCATACATCGAAAACGTGGGAGTTGCCACTAAAATTGAACCTTCCCCGCCTAAACAGGTTGCAATTAATAACGAACGAATTAACTCATCCGAACCATTTCCCACACAAAGATTATCGCTATTAACCGGAATTTTAGCATCGGGAATTCCTCGGTTAACATATTGAGCGATCGCGCTTTTTAGGGTAGAATGAGAACCATCCGGGTAACGATTCGTTTCTATTTCATGCTGATACGCCCAAGCCAGTTTTTGTTTTAACTCACAGGGGAGATCATAGGGGCATTCATTGGTATCTAAACGATCTATAATCATCTCAGATGCAACTGGACTCCCAGACTCTCCACCGGGATGAGGTGCATAGGCTTGAAATTGAGCGAGATCGTTACGGATGAAAGGAAGCATAGACTAAAAACAGTGATCAGTTGTGTAGGGCGGGTTGATTCAGCTTGTTTGTCAGCCGACCTAAATTTGTTAGAACCCGTCTCTACAGTATAGTTGATGTAGGTTATATCATGTCCGATTAATTTGTAGGGGCTGGTTCTAAACTGTCTCTGATACTCATTACTTAATTCTAAAAACCCGCCCTGTCTTTACAATCAAATTCATCAACCGGATCGGCTATAATTAGTCAACTGACCTAAATTTCTGGTGAGTCGGGCGGGTTTATTTAGGTTATTTGTCAACCCACCTAAATTTTGTTAGACCCCGCCCCTACAGTATAGTTGATGTAGGTTATATCATGTCCGATTAATTTGTAGGGGCTGGTTCTAAACTGTCTCTGATACTCATTACTTAATTCTAAAAACCCGCCCTGTCTTTACAATCAAATTCATCAACCGGATCGGCTATAATTAGTCAACTGAC
>NZ_LATL02000025.1 GCF_000972705.2 Limnoraphis robusta CS-951
CCACAGCATGAACTGTATTAGTTGTAGCTTGACCGACAGCTTCACCCGTTTTTGAGGCTGTATTTGCTACAAAACTAGCTGTTTCTGTTGTGAGTTTACCTGCTAATTCACCTGTTTGAGAAGCCACATTTTCCACAGCATGAACTGTATTAGTTGTAGCTTGACCGATAGCTTCACCTGTTTGTGAGGCAGTATTCGCCAATACTTCCATTGAACTTTTAGCAGCATTACCAAGCTTATCAGTTGTTTGAGTCGTTAAATGTGTAGCTGCTTCTTTGCTTGATTCGGCAACTTTTGTTAGTTTATTCCAAAAATTAGCATCCTGGACTATTTCTTCTGTTTGCTGTTCAAAGGAAACTAAATTTTCTGTCAAAACCATCAATTTGGAGGTCATCATAGTTTTCGAGTTGTGAAATAATATCAACTCAGCTTTAATTTTGGCTGATAACTCTATATTCGCGGATATCGCCGTTAAAAGCATCAGGGATTGTACGGATTTTTTTAAGAAAATTTCTCTCAGTAAAAATACGGAAGTCTTAATTTAATGATTTTCAAATGCGATCGCATTGCCAAACTATTGTACAATTAAACCATAATCTTTTCATCGGCTAACATTGGCTTACGATAACCTTTGTAAACGGCTTGCAGAAGAATCTCCGGCTACTTTTGCTCAGTGGTTACTGGGAACGATTCAAGTTCTTAAAACTGAACTGAGTCTTGAACCGATTAGTGCAGATGCTATCACGTTTTTACAAACATCCGAGCAAATTTTGCATCTAGAATTTCAAACTCAACCCACCTCTGAACCGCCTTTACCCTTGCGGATGTTAGACTATTGGGTGAGGCTTTACCGCAAATATCGCCGTCCCATTCAACAGTTTATTATCTTTCTGCAAGCCACAACTTCTGAAGTGGTTTTTACCGAAGAATTTGTCACAGAAACCACCCGACATCGTTATCGAGTTATTCGGATGTGGGAACAAAACCCCGCTATTTTTCTCAATGATAGGGCGTTGTTACCCTTAGCCCCCCTAGCAGAAACCAATTCCCCAGAAACATTGTTAACCCAAGTGGCGGCAGAAGTCGCTAAAATTGAAGCAATAGAACAGCGTCGAAATGTCTTAGCCGCAGTTCAAATTATTGCGGGTTTAAGATATGACAAAACGCTGATTCAACAATTACTCCGGGAGGATATTATGCGAGAATCTGTGATTTATCAAGACATTCTGCAACAAGGAGTTCGTCAAGGAGTTCAACAAGGGCGAGAAGAAGGACGAGAAGAAGGAGAAGCTAATTTGATTCTTCGTCAATTAACTCGTCGCTTTGGTGAACTTTCTCCAGAAGTTATACAACGTATTCGCAGTCTATCTTTACCTCAGTTAGATGCTTTGGGTGAGGAATTATTAGATTTTACTGAGATTGCGGAAGTCGTCACTTTTATTGAACAGTTTACCTCAGAAAATGCCAGCTAAATGAGATAGTTTTACTCAATCTTGACGCCTTCGATATCGGCTTATGCTGACTCATCCAACTGCCGTAATTTTTCTAACTTTTCTGCGTTTTTTCCCATAAACCTCGACCATTGGCTTCTAATATTCGACCGACAATATTCCTAAATGCTTCGGGGTTTGCTTATCGTATGTAACGCCGCGTCTACGGTGTCTGGTTCGCTGTTGAGGGCGCGATCGCTAAAAACGTCAATTTCTAAATCCTGACAGCGCTCAGAGGCTAAATGAGCCGCCTGACGGTACAAATCAGCGTTAAAAGATTCAAACCCAGCAATTAATACAATCCGTTTCATCGCTCTAACCTGCAAAAATTCTTTATGTTTCCCTCGGAATTTTAATTGTATACTGAGAACAGTTCAGATTGAATGAAGCTTCCCCATCTATTCTACGAATTTTTGCGTTGTATCGCTGAAGCATCTACTGTTAAAATTGTGATTCAAGAGTATCAATAGACCGCGACAATTACCTGGAATTTTCGCAGAGAGATCAATATGTTTCCAGAACCCCATTCTGTTGTGCTTTCTGTTGTTGTTCCTTGTTATAATGAGGAACCTAATCTAGACTCTCTTTTTGAACGATTAGTGACCGTCCTTGAACCCCTAGATCTAACCTATGAAATTGTCTGTGTCAATGATGGGAGTCGAGATCAAACACTCAAGGGTTTAATTGAACATCATCATCGAAACCCTAATATTAAAGTTGTTAATTTTTCTCGAAATTTTGGCAAAGAAATTGCCCTAACAGCCGGACTTGAATATGCGACGGGACAGGCTATTGTTCCCATCGATGCAGACTTACAAGATCCCCCGGAATTAATCGGAGAATTAATCAAAAAATGGCGGGAAGGTTATGATGTGGTTTATTGTAAACGGCGATCGCGTCAAGGTGAAAGTTGGCTGAAAAAACTAACAGCAAATGCCTTTTACCGAGTGATTGAAAAGATGACATCAGTTGCAATTCCTCGGGATACTGGAGATTTTAGATTAATGGATCGACGAGTGGTAGACGCCTTAAAACAACTCCCAGAAACTCATCGGTTTATGAAAGGTTTATTTGCTTGGGTGGGCTTTCAACAAACCTTCATAGAATATGATCGCCCTCCCCGTTTTCAAGGAACAACAAAATGGAACTATTGGAAACTGTGGAATTTGGCCCTTGAAGGAATTACATCCTTTAGTTCAATGCCTTTGAGAGTTTGGAGTTACTTAGGCTTATTCATCTCTTTACTGGCTTTTATATACGGATCTTTTCTGATTATTAGAACTTTAATTTTAGGGATTGATGTTCCGGGTTATGCTTCTTTGATGGTGGCAATCTTATTTTTAGGTGGAATTCAACTTTTAACATTAGGAATTATTGGAGAATACCTCAGTCGGGTTCACGATGAAGTCAAGAGACGACCCCTTTATCTCGTGCGAGATTGTTATGGATTTGATACAGTTTACCAACAAAATTTATCTTCATAAATTGAGTCAAAACCCGTCAACTATCAAGAAATTAAACTCGCAAGTTGTCAGCCCTTTCAATCACTCAATAAAAAATTTTTTCAGCCCATAAGAAAGGATGAAAATGAATGTTTAAATTAAAAAAAGGAATCATTTTCCTGACTCTAATCTGTATCTTTGCAACAGCTATCGCCGTTTATCTATTGGGAGGACTAGACCCCGAACAAATACAAATATGGTTACAAAAAGCTGGCATTTGGGCGCCAGTTATTTATATTATCGTTTATACATTAGCGACAATTCTTATCCTCCCCTCAACCGCTTTAAACTTAACGGGAGGCGCAATCTTTGGCCCATGGTTGGGAACAGTTTGGACAAGTATTGCAGCAATTATCGCTGCCATTATCGCCTTTACCTTTACGCGAACAATTGGCCGAAATTGGGTCGCTAAAAAACTCACGGGACGATGGCAAGCGATGGATGCAGAAATGCAACAGGGGGGACTCTTTTATATGTTTGCCATTCGTTTATTACCGATTATTCCCTATGGCTTAGTTAACTTTTCTGCGGGTTTAACTTCAGTTAGTTATAAAGATTATATCATCGGTACAATGTTAGGAACAATTCCCGGTGTTTTACCCTTTGTGATGTTAGGAAGTACGGGATTAAAAGCCTTAAGAACTGGGGATGTGTTACCCTTAGTTGGGGCTTTAAGTTTAACCGGAATGCTGGTAGGTGGAGCCACTTGGTATCGCAGACGCCGCAGCCCTCCGCCTCAAATTTTACAAGAAATAGAGCGATCGCAATCTTCTGATTTACACGATAAGGAATTATGAATTCCGCAATTAATACCCAGTTAAATTATTAGTCAACTTACTTGATCAAATCAGTTATTAAGGAAAAGGAGATCGGTATATGCTAGTTATTTTTCCTTTCATTTCATTGATTTTGTTATTTTTAATTTTAAGTCGTCCCAATCAAGACTGGCGTAGTGCCACTTTATCTGCAACTTTAATTTGGGGAGTTCTATTAACCGCTTTTACAGAACTATTAAGTCTCTTTAAACTTTTCACCGAACCAACAGTTGCCGCTCTCTGGATTTTAACAACTTTGGTATGCAGTTTCATCTATTATCGGCAAGTTAAACAAAAACAGCGAGCGCTACAATTTCCAAAAATTTCTCATCTTTCTTCCACCGCTTTAATTTTAATCGGTGGAGTCACGTTTATTCTTGCTATAGTCGGTTTAATTGCAATTGTAGCTCCTCCAAACACCTGGGATTCGATGACTTATCATATGAGTCGAGTTGTTCACTGGATGCAAAACAAAACTGTTGCTCATTATCCCACCTATTTCTTACCTCAACTTTTTCATCCTCCGTTTGCAGAGTTTGCTATCATGCACCTGCAAATTCTTAGTCATAGTGATTGGTTTGCGAATTTGGTGCAATGGTTTAGTATGCTTGGCAGTATTATCGGGGTTTCTGTGATTGCCAAACAACTCGGAGCGGAACAACGTGGTCAGATTTTTGCTGCGGTTTTTTGTGCAACAATTCCGATGGGTATTCTCCAAGCTTCTAGCACTCAGAATGATTATGCAGTTTCCTTCTGGTTAGTTTGTTTAGCCCATTATGTGCTTTTAGGTTTAACAGAAAAAAAACCATCCATTCCGATACTTTTAGGCATCGGTGCGAGTGTAGGGTTAGCTGTTTTGACTAAAAGTTCTGGCTATGTTTATGCTTTTCCCTTCTTGGTTTGGTTTTTCTTGGTGCAACTTATTCGTTTTCGTTGGCAAGTTTTCCGACAAATTTGCATTGTTACCCTAATTTTTATCAGTTTAAATATTAATCATTACTGGCGAAATCTTGATTTATTTGGAACCCCTTTAGGCACACCTGCAAACTTTGCCGTAGAATATAAAATAGAAGTCTATAGCGTGCCAACTTTTATCTCCAATGTAATTCGGAATCTCTCTCTTCATGCAGATCTTGTTAGACATTTACAACTCGAAGGAATTATCGAACCGACGACAGGAAAGGTTGCCAAGTTAATTGAAATAACTCATAACATTTTAGGCGTCGATCCTAACGATCCGAGAACCACTTGGAAAAACTATACAGTTCCCGGAATTTCACTCGATGAAAATGTAGCGGGAAATCCTTTGCATTTATTTTTAATTTTAATTGCCTTTTGCCTATTAATTTATAGCTCCCAAACCAGACAAAATAAACGACTTTTAAGCTATTCTATGGCAACGGTTGCCGGATTCTTATTAGTGTGTTTAATGTTAAAAATTCAACCCTATCAAAGTCGCCATCATCTGGCTGCTTTTGTTTTGCTCTCGTCCACTGTTGGTTTGGTCTATTCTCAAACAATTAATCGCCGCTTGGTCGCCGCCATTGCTATACTTTTATTATTGACATCTATGCCCTGGGTATTTGAAAATAAATTTCGTCCAATTTTGAGCGAACAGAATATTTTAAACACCAGTCGAACTGATTTATATTTTATCAACAGACCCTTTTTGAAAGACCCCTATATAGAAGCCGTTGATTTTATTAAAACTAATCAGAAGTGTCCTGATATTGGCTTGTCTTTGGGAACTGGAGAAACCGTCGGAAATGCCTACTGGGAATATCCTTTTTGGGTACTCTTACAACAGGATAAAAATAATAAATTCAGAATTAAACATATAAATCCTGAAAATATTTCTAATCAAAAATCACAGGTCGATCCCCATACAAACTTTAACCCTTGTGAAGTAATTTCAGTCAGACTAGAGCATGAAAAAATTAACAAGCTGGTGACTCCCCAGGGAACTTTTGTTCAAGAGTGGTCATCCGATCCAGTCAGCGTACTCAGAAAAGAATAATCCTGATATCCTGCAAGTAATTTCGGATAATAGAGCTAACATATCAACAAAAATTGTAGTTAATTTTAACATTTTAAAATCACATGAATATTTCCGTATTTTCACTGATGCGGCGAAACAGTTTCTAGGTTTAGACTAAAGACATGAACGGACATACTAAAAGGAACGTGCGTCATGGATGAAATTGTTAGAAAATTAGCTGGAATTGGTTTACCTGCTGTTATTCTTGTCATTACAATGGCAGCAACGGGATTTACCGGGGCTGCTGCTATTACTGCTGCATTAGCACTTTTAGGGCCGGGTGGAATGATTGGCGGAATCGTGTTATTAGGAATTATTGGACTCGCTTCTGATGCTCTCGCCAAGTATGGTTTAGAAGAATTGCTTATCGCTATTTATAAAGAGCGTAAAAAAAATGATCAAAAAAAGGATAAAACTGGTCAATGCTTTTGTCAGGAGATTGATAATTTACCTATTTTTCCAGAACTAAAACAAAAGGTAAAGGATTCAATTTGTGTAGGATTAGATTGTTCTGTCGAAATGCAACTGTTAACGTTTATCAAAAAAGAAGAAAATAAAAAAGGAGTAACAGAATATGAGTGCTTTAAGGAAACTAAACATTGCTTTCCAATACTTCGCAAAAATTTAGATGAATTGCAGAAAAAAGGATGGGTAACAACTAAAATCCCTAGCGGTGATGGTGCAGTTGTCTATATTGCTATATAATAGAGTGAGTGAACTTCAAGGGAAAATAATCTCTCTTTCGTTAAGTTAGAAAAAGAATGATTATTCTCCCTTCCGGCTTGAACAATTACTTGTTTTGACCCAACATTTGCAAATACAGCCCCACCTTTTCAACCGCAACTTTTAACGCTTCATTAATGGGTAAACGCTGATGACCAAACCCGGGTTCTAAACTGGCTATTTGTTGAGAAATATCAGCAAAATTGGGCGGATGAACGGTTTTTTGATTGATTAAAACTTGAGTTTGTGCGACAATATCAGGTATCGCTGCTTTATGACGAACACAAGCCGCTAATTGTACCTCTCCTGACTTGGATGTTACCGTCGCAAACCCAAATAATCGACAAATTGTAGGGCGCCAAAGATAAACTTGACAGCGACCATTTCCCATCACAAAGGGGTCAGTTTTGTAAAAGATACATTGCCCTTGAAAATCCGAATCCTCCGCCTGTTGAAGCCACTGGTCAACCTCTCCCCGTTGAAACAATTCCAATACCAGAGGTAACATTTCTAAGGGTGTCGCTTCCACATTCGGATTTTCACAACACCAACCGCATCCAGTCGGACAATGTAGTTGAGTTTCAGTCTGAAAGGTTTCTATCTCTTGGTCAATTTGTCTGTACGACTCCATCACCTGCGCGGCGATATCTAGACTCATAAAATTTTTACAGAGGTTGAAGAGAAATAAGGTGAATAAAATTAATTATTACTAGAACCAACGTAGAGTTTAGAGTGTCGGAAGACAGTAACCAGTCAGCCGTGTTGACAGTTTATAGTTATCAACTATAGCGGTGTGCGCTCCTATGAGGTACAAACCAGAAACCCGGTTTCTAGCAGAAACCGGGTTTCTACCGTAACCAGTCAGCCGTGTTGACAGTTTATAGTTATCAACTATCAAGATTATCTGTTCACTCTCTTACAAACTGTGCTTCTGGCGGAAACCGCCGGGCCGCAAGTTTGCGCTGTTGACTGTCTCCTGTCTCCCAACACCTATTAGAGATTACATCACAGGTGTAAAACGTTCTTTTTCAGGAACTTCTGTGTACTCTGCAACAATTTGACGGAATTCATCCCCATCAATCGTTTCTTTCTCAATCAATAAATCAACCAAACGATCAATCACGACACGATTTTCCCGAATGATTTGACAAGCTTGCTGGTAGCAATGATCAGCAATCTCTTTAATTTGACTATCAATGCGAGACGCAATCCGATTAGAGTAGTCGGTACGGGTGGCAAAATCACGGCCTAAGAAAACTTCGCCCTGTTGAGACTCTAGCGACAACGGCCCTAAATCCGACATTCCGTAACGAGTCACCATCTGCCGCGCCATGCCTGCAACCTGTTGTAAATCGCCGCCTGCGCCTGTTGTTACTTCCGCATCCCCGAAAATGACTTCTTCTGCGGCTCGACCCCCCAAGGCGCCTGTAATGCGTGCCATAATTTGCGCTCGTGAAATTAAACCTTGTTCTTCATCGGGCATAAACCAGGTTAAACCGCGAGCTTGACCCCGAGGAATCAGAGTCACTTTTTGAACCGGATCATGATGTTTGACCAAAGTACCCACAATTGCATGACCGATTTCATGGTAAGCAATTAACCGCTTGCTCTTCCCATCAATTAACGGAGTGCCTTCCATCCCGGCAACGACCCGATCCACCGCATCATCAATTTCTGGCATTGTAATCGCTTCTTTACGGCGACGAGCGGTTAAGATAGCAGCTTCGTTGAGGAGGTTCGCCAAATCAGCCCCGGTAAAGCCTGGAGTCCGACGAGCGATCGTCTCTAAGGACACTTCCGGGCTGAGTTTTTTATTACGAGCGTGAACTTCTAGAATTTCTAAACGACCTTTGATATCGGGAGCATCAACTGTTACCTGACGATCAAAACGGCCAGGACGTAATAAAGCGGAGTCGAGAACGTCAGGACGGTTGGTTGCAGCAATGATGATAATACCTGTATTGCCTTCAAAGCCATCCATTTCGGTGAGTAACTGGTTGAGGGTTTGTTCGCGTTCATCGTTTCCTCCGCCAATTCCGGCACCCCGTTGACGACCAACGGCATCAATTTCATCAATAAAGATAATACAAGGAGCGGTTTCTTTTGCTTTTTTAAACAGGTCACGCACCCGAGAAGCGCCGACTCCGACAAACATTTCGACAAATTCTGAACCCGAGATGCTAAAGAAGGGAACTCCGGCTTCTCCGGCGATCGCTTTAGCCAAGAGGGTTTTACCCGTTCCAGGAGGGCCAACTAACAGCACACCTTTGGGAATGCGGGCGCCAACTGCGGTAAAGCGTTCGGGTTTTTTCAGGAAGGTGACAACCTCTTGAAGTTCTTCTTTGGCTTCTTCGACTCCAGCAACATCATCAAACAGGACTCCTGTTTTGGCTTCCATCTGGAAGCGCGCTCTGGACTTGCCAAAGTTCATGGCTTGACCGGGGCCACCCGGAACGTTGTTGGAACGACGGAACAGGAAAAATAAGCCTGCAATTAGTAAAATTGGGAAGACGAGATTACCGAGTAATCCCCAAATTGCCCCATCATTGCGAGGAGGATGGGTATCAAAGCTAATTTGGGTATCTCGCAGGCGAGAGATTAATTCAGGTGTGTTATTGGGTAAGTCCACCCGCAACCGTTGTACACGGTTATCAAGTTGGGGATCAACGGCTTCGACGATCGCGGTTCGACCTCCATCATAAAGGTCAACGCTAGTGACACGACCAGCTTCTAAGTAGTCTAGGAAACGACCATAACTCATGCGAGTGCTGGCTGTGTTGTTACTCATGTCCGTCGCAGCAGGGCTAAATGCTCCCTGCCAGAGGAAAAACCCGATGACTAACGCTGGTAATGTCCAAAGTAGTATCGTTCTCCACGTTGTTTTCATAAATTAAGTTGCCTCTGATCTTGTTAAACCTATTGTGTCAAACCACAGTGCGGGTGAACTGCTGGCTGGATTATTCATAATCTTAATTAAATTTAACGTAAATCACGCTGATCGATCAACTACAGAGATCTCTCCTCGTGATAAAGTGGCTCACTAAGGGAGAGGAGAGGATCAAAAAGACAGAGGCTTGGTGATCAAGGTTGAGATAACACCCTGGGGTTCGACGTACTCAACAAGCTCGACAGAGAAAACGCAACAGGGCTGATTGCCCACTCATCTACTTCTACTATTTTCACCCTTCCTGATGTTTGACTGGATTTGTAGGTCTAGGCCCCTAGCCTGAATTTTTAACAGTCCGATTCGGTTTAACTTCAGATTCTCCGTCTATGTGAAAATGTTATGCGTGTAAATGGTATAGAAATCGGGCATTATAATCTTGAGTTTGCGTGAGGTAATTTGTTCTAATGCAAAGTAATAAACAACCAGTCGGACAGCCCGCAGTCGCTCCCAATGCTATTGTCAACCGACAAGCAACGAGCAACAATCGGAGAACGATTCTCAGTGTTGACTTGGGACGGACATCTACCAAAGCTTGTGTCAGTCGGAACCCCAATGAAGTGGTATTCATTCCCTCTAATGTCGCACAACTAACCGTTGAAAAAGCCCGAGGCGGTGGGTTTGAGTCTCGAGATACCGATCCGTTGTTGGATCTATGGTTAGAGTATCGCGGAGATGGTTATGCAGTCGGTCAACTGGCGGCTGACTTTGGGGCTAACTTGTTTGGTGGAGATACAACTGATAGTCCCTCGAAAGTCGATGATGCCCTGATCAAGACTTTTGCTTGTGCTGGATATTTTCAAATCAAAGGCGATGTTGATGTGGTCTTGGGTTTGCCTTTCTACTCTCAAGAGCAGTTTGAACGAGAAAAAGAACAGATTATCAGTTTGTTAACCGGACCCCATGTTCTGCTGTTTAGAGGCGAACAAATCACTATAGAGATTAAGAGTGTACGGGTGATGCCTGAAGGCTATGGTAGCTTGATTTGGTGTGAGGCTCAAAAAAGTAAGGAAACTCCCAATTTTGCCGATTTATCGGTAGCTATTGTTGATGTAGGACACCAAACAACGGACTTTTTGACGGTTGACAGTTTCCGCTTTGCTCGTGGGGTTTCCAAGAGTGAAGTGTTTGCGATGAGCAAGTTTTATGCAGAAGTAGCAGCAAAAATTGAAGGAGCAGACAGTCAATCTTTATATCTGTTAGAAGCCGTTCATCGTCCCGCAGGTCAACGCTTCTATCGTCCTCTTGGCTCCGCTAAACCTGCGAATTTAGATGAGATTGTACCCGAGTTACGCAAAAAATTCGCTCAAGAACTCTCTTCTCGTTTAGTGAAATGGCTCCCGGAACGAATTACAGATGTCGTCTTGACCGGTGGCGGGGGCGAGTTTTTCTGGGAAGATCTTCAACCTCTACTCAAACAAGCTCAACTTAGAGCGCATTTAGCTCAACCCGCTCGCAAGGCGAATGCTTTAGGTCAATTTGTCTACGGCGAAGCTCAACTGGTGAAGCGATAACTTCCTCGACTCAACCCGCCCCGGCTCAAGCCCTTAGTTGTTCGGTGTTAGGCTTTGCCTAAATGAACCGGAAACAGCAGACAAACAGGGCGGGCTGAATACTGAAGTCTCGGCGGAATTCTGATACACTGAAACCAATTGGCTTTGAGTCAAGGCTTCGATCGTGATTGCTTGCAGCTTGTGGCTGTAAACTTCAATCAGAAAGGGGAATTTAGATACAAGTCCTTGTCGGTGGTCAATTAAGCTGGGTGCGCTCTAAAAATCTGCATCCCCGATTTGGAATCTTGCAGGCAGAAACTTTTAACTTGAATTATGTTCCGGCCTAATAAAAAACTCACTCAGTCCGTTACGTTTACAACCGAAGATGCTGCCGATCAAGCTTTATGGGAAGCGATCGAAAAAGAGCTATCTCTGACGAAATATCAGACGTTTAGTAATCTCTGCAAGCAAGCCCTTTGGCAATTTCTGTTTGTCTCAGAGTCCCCCGCTACTCCACCCAGCTTATCATCGATGCCAGCCATGCCTGTCAGTTCTCCAAAGTTAGAAGAACAAATTACTCAACTTCAGAAGCAGCTTTCTCATTTAGAACATCAAATGTTAGCTTCTGAAGAAACTCGTTTTCAACAGCTTCAACGTCAATTAACTCAAATGACTCAACAGCTTGCTCAGTTACAAGTAGCTGTTACTTTACAACCGAGTTCACCGACTCCTGAAGCTGTTGTTACTCAAACGCCTCAACCTCCATCCATTCAACCTGTCGCGGAACCTGTCCAACCAGAAGAAAAGCCTACCCCTCAGCAAGAGTCCGATCCAGTTTTGCAGCGTTTGAGTTCACTGATTGATGACTTTTAGATCGGAATCGGACTGCTTGACTGACTCGGGAGAAATTTAGCTTACTGACGTTTACTGCCGGCTTTCTTTTTAGCAGCTTTTTCGGCTTTTTTAGCGGCTTTTTCGGCGGCAATTTTAGCTAAACGTTCTTGTTCTTTCTCTTCTTCTATTTTATCCAAATAGTAGTGATAATCGCCCAAATAAGTGCGAAACTCTCCCTCTCGAATTTCTACAATTTTGTTCGCAGCTTTAGAAATAAAATAACGATCGTGTGAAACAATAATCACGGTTCCGTCATAGCTTTGTAAAGCCTCCTCTAGCATCTCCTTAGCCGGGATATCTAGGTGATTGGTCGGTTCATCTAAAATTAGCAAATTAACGGGTTGTAGCAGCATTTTAGCTAACGCTAATCGCGCTTTTTCTCCTCCGCTCAAAGCACCGACTTTCTTGGCAACCGTTTCTCCACTAAATAAAAAACGACCCAAAAGCGTTCTGACTTCCTCGTTTTTCCAGTCGGGAACTTCATCATGGATCGTATCAAGAACCGTTTTATCTAAGTCTAAAGCTTCCGCTTGATTTTGTTCAAAATAACCCGGAATAACGTTATGTTGTCCCAAGCTAACTTTGCCTTCACTCGGCTGTTCTAATCCCATAATTAGACGCAATAGCGTTGATTTCCCACAACCATTCGGCCCTAAAAATGCAATGCGATCGCCTCGTTCTACAGATAAATCTGCTCCCAAAAACAGAATTTTATCATCATACATATGGACGAGATCTTTAATCTCAACTACACTTTGACCACTTCGAGGCGCCGGAGGAAAGTGAAATTTTAAGGTTCTTAACGCCCCAGTTGGTGCTTCAATTCGTTCTATTTTTTCCAGTTGCTTTTCACGGCTTTTCGCTTGCGTACTCCTTGTAGCACTGGCTCGAAATCGATCAACAAAAGCCTGTTGTTTTTCAAGTTCTTTTTGTTGGCGTTCGTAAGTTGTCAGTTGTGCCGCTTGTGCTTCAGCTTTCTGATCAATATAAGCAGTATAGTTTCCTAAATAAACCGTCGAAACACCCCGTTCCGTTTCGACAATTTGAGTACAGAGACGATCTAAAAATTCTCGGTCATGGGAAACAATCACCATCGGCGTTGTTAAGCCTTTGAGATAGGTTTCTAGCCACTCAATGGTTTGTAAATCGAGATGGTTTGTCGGTTCGTCCAGGAGCAGCAAATCTGGCTTTTGAAGGAGGATTTTTCCTAAACTCATTCGCATTTGCCAACCGCCACTAAAGGCGCTCACGAGGCGATCGCCATCTTCCGATTCAAACCCCATTTCGGGTAAAATTTTCTCAATTTGCGCTTCTAAAGCATAGCCATGAATGCCTTCAAATTGGCGTTGTAGGCGATCAAGTTTCGTAATCAGAGAATCAAGTTGCTCAGGACTAGCCGTTTCCATGTCTCGTTGGACATGAGCCAGGGATTCTTGAATTTTATTCGCTTCTACAAATACCGTCCAAAATTCTTCACGAACCGTGCGAGTCGGATCAACTTCAAATTCTTGAGTCAGATAGGCAATATTCAAGCTAGCAGGACGAATCACCTGTCCCGAAGTGGGTTCTGTCTCACCTGCAATAATTTTGAGTTGGGTCGTCTTACCTGCTCCGTTGACCCCCACCAACCCAATCCGCTCTCCAGGTTTGACTTCCCAGTTGACATCTTTGAGAATAACCCCAGTGGGGTAAATTTTACTAATATGTTCGAGTCGCAGCATCAGGTATTGTCCAAGACAGCAAGGTTAATATGCAGAGGACGTAACCCCGGCATTTAGGTATCATACATTTTTCAATCAAACCCATCTTAACAAAAATTAACCCCCTTATTACAGTTATCAGTGAACAGGCAAAAGGCAAAAGGCAATCTTGCAAGAGGCAAGAGGCAAAAGAAGGCAAAAGGCAACAGGGAATCGGGAATCGGGAATAGGGAATGGGGGAGCGGGGGAGAAACTGTTTACTGGTAACTGAACTGGTAACTGGTCACTGTTTACTGTAAACTGTTTACTGGTCACTCTAAACTCGCTTGATAGACTTCCGCCGCCTGTTGAACAATCGCTTTAAGATTTTCCGCTTCCCAGGGCTTAGTGACACATTGAAAAATTTGAGCCGCCTTCAAAATTTCCCGGTCATCTTCTAGAGCATCTTCAGAGTAACCCGTCAGCAGAATCCGAATCGTATTAGGGAAGCGATCGCTAATTTTGCTCAAAAATTCAATCCCAGTCATTTCAGGCATACTCTGATCCGAAATAATAATAGCCATTTCTCCTTCCGCATCTATAATTTTCATCGCGGTGGCTGGACTATCGGCGAGAAAAATCGGGAATTGACGGCGAAATGTTCTGTAGATCAGATCGAGGTTATCCTGCTCGTCATCAACCACCATGAGCTTGAGTTTAGATTTAGACATCTCTGGATTTGGCGATCGCACTCTTGAGCGTTGAATTGCTGGCTGATTCCAGGTACAGGTCAAGCTCAACTTTCTTACAAAGAAAAGCATAGAAGCGCAACCTGTACTCATTTTTGTTTTGTCTTCTAACCTATCATATATTTTCTGTCCCCTCTGCATCTGCTACCTGAACAATCCTGGCCCTAACAACGAACTGAAAAGAACGAGGCTGGAGAATTATTGAGTCAACCCAACAGAAATTCACAGGCGACTGGTTTCCATTGGCTGAGTTTTGAGAAACTCAGTGTTAACACCTGACTCACGAGTCAGAGCAATCTTTCCAGTCCGAGCAATTTCCCGAATCCCAAAGCGACTCAGCACTTGAATAATCGCAACCATTTTTCCAGGATCTCCGGCGACTTCCACCGTAAGAGTGTTTTCCCCAATATCAACAACTCGCGCTCGGAAAATTTGAGCGAGTTCAATAATTTCTGAACGCATGGCACTGCCATTGCAGTTAATCTTCAGTAGCATTAACTCCCGTTCAACACAGGGAATTTCAGTAATATCCTGGACTTTGAGGACATTAATCAGTTTATAGAGTTGTTTGGTAATCTGCTCGATAATCCGATCATCTCCCGAAACAATCATTGTAATTCGAGAGATCCCGCTTTGTTCAGCAGGACCGACTGCCAGACTTTCAATATTAAAACCCCGACGTGCAAATAAACCCGCAATGCGAGTTAGAACACCCGCTTCATCTTCTACTAAAACAGAAAGAGTATGTTTCATCTTGAATTACCAAAAATTGCTGCACACGCCCCTACCTTTAGGTATGGGGATACTAGGTTTGGAAAATGCTATAATAATTCTACTGGCCGGGTATTCAACCAGTTGAAAAACCCAGCATCTAATCGATGCAATGAACCTTGAAAACTTAAGGTATGGGGTTCTTGCCAGGAATGCTTTGGCCATATAAAACCTTAAAGCACCAAGTACAGAGAATCAAGCATTTTTTTCTCAAGTACGGTAGGGCATACCGAAACTATCTCTGAAATGGGATGAACGACTGGGGAGACTCACCCCAAAGAGCGCAGATTGGGAAACCAGCTTGCTGTAAGGGTTGTCAATGAATCAGTAATCCAAAACCGCTCGTGTTTGGAGAATCCCCTTTCTTTAGAAATGGGGAGTATGTCAAATTAGGCTGCGCTCGACGAGATCAACTCACCTCAAAACTTGAGCTTGATCAACAATCTGCATCTCTCGATTTTATCGAAAACCTTTCACCAGTTTTCAGGAATTTAACAGTTCTAGCAAAAGCTAGGTAAAAGGCAATCATGCGCTCATTGAAATGCAAGATCTAATTTTGAAACAGCCCTGGCCTGTAGGGGCGGGTTTTACAAAGATTGAGGTGACGGACTCACAATCTGATCAACCCCCCAAATGAGTGACCCATTTTTTGAGGGATTAGGAATGAGGGATTGGGATAATAGTACCATCTGACCCAAACTCCCAACCCCAAATCCCTAACACCAGTCATTGCTGAATCTTGTTTAGCCAGAAGTCTCGGGTTTGGGAACTTCCTCCGTTTTCATCACCACTCGCAACAGAGGCGGAGCTACAAAGGTCGTGAGAATCACCATTAAAATAATGGCAACATCTAAAGCCGGTGACAACGCCCCACTATCAGAACCCACAGCAGCAAACACCAGTCCAACTTCACCTCGAGGAATCATTCCCACACCAATCGCCAAGCGGTTAACTTGAGGTAAACCAAAGACACTCCAACCCGAAACCACCTTCCCAATCATGGCAACTATAATCAGAAAAGAGGCAATAATTAAACCTTCACGGTTTTCGGGTATGGCGGGGTTAAGCACACTCAAGTCCGTTTTCGTTCCCACCGTCACAAAGAAAACTGGAACGATCACATCAGCAATCGGTATAATCAGATTCTCTAAATGTTGGTCTTCAATATCAGTCTCATCGAGAACTAAACCCGCCGCAAACGCCCCTAAAATCGCTTCTAGGTTAATCGCCGCCGCAATATAAGCCAGAATGAACGCCAACGTTAAAGCCGGAATCACCACTCTACCGCGAGTTTTGAGCTGTTTAGCGAGGCTGACAAAAGTGCTGTTAAAAAAGCGACCCAGGAGAATTGCGCCCACCAGGAAAACGCTTGCACTAATAATCAGGTAAACCGCATTGAGAACATCAACTTCCCCGGTTTTCGCTAAACTGGCAACAACTGCTAGAACGATAATTCCCAAAATATCATCCATCACCGCAGCCCCCAGGATAATCTGACCCTCGGTAGACGAAAGTTGACCAATTTCTGCTAAAACCCGCGAGGTGATGCCAATGCTAGTCGCCGTTAAAGCTGCACCTGCAAAAATAGCCGCAATAGGGGGTGTATGAAAAATCAGGATTAAGCCTGCGGTTCCAGCAGCAAAGGGAACTGTCACCCCGACAACCGCCACGAATAAAGACTGGATACCGACTTCCAGGAGTTGTCTGACGTTGGACTCTAATCCAATTTCAAACAATAAGATAATTACCCCTAATTCAGCGAGAACCGAAAGGACTTCGCTAGTTGCTTCATAGGTGGCTTGAGCGGCTTGAGGGTCTAACGCCGTTGTCGCTTGCAAAAGGGTGATAATCAGGGAGCTAGTGTGATCCCCATTTTCAGGAAACACCACTAAATGCAGGGCAGACACCCCGATCACCACACCACCAACCAGTTCACCCAGTACAGGCGGAAATCCTAACCAGTTAAAAAATTCTCCGCCGATTTTACTGGCCATGAAAATGGCAACTAAACTCAGCAACACCCCACACAAAATCCAGACGGATTCGGGTTCGGCAGATGCTTCTTCTGTCGCAGTTGCCAGTAAGGGGAGAATATCAAATAAGGGAATTGAAAACAGAGGGGAAAAACTCACCCCGGCAACGAGATCAATCATTCATTCCGCAGAACTCATCGTGTTTAGTCTAACTGAAGAAGGATCATTCAAGTTGACTCAACTAGAACACTCGATGCTTGAGACAGGGCATTTGGACACGCACCTGTTCCAGGCGAGTTGGTTGAATTTCTGCGATCGCCACTCCGGGTTTATCTCCGGCATCATCTAAAATCACACCCCAAGGGTCGATAATCATCGCATGACCGTGAGTGTAGCGCCGACCATAGTGATTTCCCGTTTGCGCGGGTGCAACGACGTAACAGGTGTTTTCAATGGCTCGGGCTTTCAGCAACACTTCCCAGTGATCTTTTCCGGTATAAGCCGTAAAAGCCGCCGGAACAAACAGAACTTGGGCGCCTTGATTGGATAAATGGCGATAAAGTTCAGGAAATCGGACATCATAGCAAACCGATAAGCCTAAATTTCCCAGTTCCTCGGACTGATAAACCGACGGTAACTGTTGACCTGCCATAACAGTAAAAGATTCGTGATAGGTATTACCATCGGGCAGGTTGACATCGAATAAATGCACTTTCTGATACCGAGCCAATTCATTCCCACTCGGATCAATCAGTAAAGCTGTATTATAAACTTTGTTATTTTCAGTTGGGACTGGAAACCCTCCCGCAAGTAAGGTCACTTGAAAGCGTTGGGCTGTGGTTTTGAGGAATTTTTCAGTCTGTTGAGCGATTTCGGAGGCTTGAGAAGATTTTTCTTGCTCGTCGCCCATAAATGAAAAGTTCTCTGGTAAGCAGACTAACTCCGCCCCTCGACGCACGGCTAAATCGATTAACTCTTCTGCCTCAGCTAGATTCTTTTGTAGCTTGGGCAGACTTGTCATTTGAATTGCAGCAACAAGATAGGATCTCATAGAGCCAAAAACGACCTGGGGACAGTTAGCGAAAAACGATACTGACAACTACCGTTATCTCCAAACAGTATAACGGCAGATTCTGATTGAATTATCGAATCTTCAAGGGGGACTGAGGATCAATAAGGATCAATTTCGAGGGATCGAGTTCATCCCAGTGACAGGACAGACAAGATTTTGTTCCTCTTGATTTGAGGATTATTTCGATTTCCTCGCTCTCAGTCCCCCAGATATTCCTAGTATGACCGATTACGGTTTAGAGCGGGTGAAACAGAAGATCGGGGAAGAAACGATTGAATTCAATTAAGATTCCAGCCGTAATTGCAAACCACGCAGCCGCTAATACAGGTGCCGTTGAGAGATAGGTGAGAAAATTCTTCATGGGATTATATCTCCTTTTGAAAGGTATTCAAACAGAACAGTTGATAGGCTCAAGCCCAATTAGCGGGGTGAAACGGTGATTTCGTTATCGTTGGCAAACATTTCGCCAGAAGTTGCTTCCTTGAGTGCCGCTAAAGGCCAGATAAAGCCGCCTAGCATGAATTTGATTGCTACCGGAACGTCGATAATAATCTCTTTTTCGCCGGGGTCTTTGGTTGTTTTTGCGTATTGTAGGTAAGCCCGACCAACCCAACCAATCCATCCTGCAATATACAGGAATAAGATACTGGGAATCAAGAACTCACCAGCATGAGCGAGGCTACCATCTACAATCAAGTGAGGCAGACCATCTTCCCCACACAACGCTTGAGAATACCGCTCAAACCGTGCTTTAGCCAGATCCGGGTTTCCACTGTTGGCGATGGAAATCTTCGCCCGTTGCTGAAATGCTGAAGATTCCGAACAAGGGGTTAAGTTATACGCTGAAGCGGACGGCACAATACTGATCCACAAACCAAAAGCTAAAACTATAGCCAACAATCGTCGCATAGAACTGTTTCCTTTTGTTACAAAACAATAAGTTTTCTGTACAATTGTTTCAGACCGCTCGTTGAGAAGCCATCTGAATTCTTTCGAGCAAAGTACAAGACATCCTCGTGACAGACTCCCCCTGACCCTAATGAGGGTTTTGTGGGAGTTTCTTTTCCTACAGGATAAAGTTTTGGATGTCCTATGTGTTCAGGTTACGCTAAATGATTAAGCTACTAGAAGTAACCCAATCGTTTCAATCAAGAATTTATCAGTCAATGGCTACAGTTTTAGCAATTGAAACAAGTTGTGACGAAACCGGGGTCGCAATCGTAAAAAATCGTAAAGTTTGCAGCAACGTTGTGGCATCCCAAATTGCTATTCATCAAGAATTTGGGGGTGTTGTCCCGGAAATTGCCTCTCGACATCACCTCGAAGCCGTTAATCTTTTGATTGACCAAGCTTTAGGCCAAGCTGGACTCACCTGGACTGATATTGATGGCATTGCTGCGACCTGCGCCCCTGGGTTAGTGGGTGCTTTATTGATTGGGATAACCGCCGCCAAAACCCTAGCCCTATTACACCACAAGCCGTTTTTAGGCGTTCATCACCTCGAAGGCCACATTTATGCAACCTATTTAACTCAACCTGACTTAGAACCCCCTTTTCTCTGTTTGTTGGTTTCAGGAGGTCATACCAGTTTAATTCGGGTGTTAGACTGCGGAATATACGAAACCCTCGGCCAAACGCGAGATGATGCCGCAGGTGAAGCGTTTGATAAAGTAGCAAGACTACTCAATTTAGGCTATCCGGGTGGCCCGATTATTGATAAACTGGCAACTCAAGGAAATCCCCAGGCTTTTCCACTCCCGGAAGGGAAAATTTCTCGACCCGATGGCAGTTATCATCCCTATGATTCCAGTTTTAGTGGCTTGAAAACCGCAGTTTTGCGTCTAGTCCAAAAGTTTGAACGGAGTCAAGAATTACCCGTTAATGATATTGCAGCCAGTTTTCAGCAAACCGTTGTCAACAGTTTAACCAAACGAGCGATCGCCTGTGCGTTAGACTACGGACTCAATACCATAGCAGTGGGTGGGGGTGTCGCAGCGAATAGCGGTTTACGCCACTATCTCCAAGAAGCGGCCAGTCAGCATAATATCCAAGTCTTGTTTCCCCCCTTAAAATATTGTACCGATAACGCCGCCATGATTGCCTGTGCAGCCTGTGATCATCTCAATCGAGGTCATACATCATCTTTAACGTTAGGAGCAACTTCTAGGCTCAAAATTGAAGAGGTAATGCAGCTTTATCCCGGTATTAATCTGGAAGACAACTGATTACAGATACGGAATCATACTTGCGGGATGCAGAAGCCAACGCAGAGGATGCCAACATCATCCACCTGCTTCTAGCAGAGGGTTTCACTGGTAAAGATTCTTTCCCATTCCGCAGGGAAAACAAATTATAGGCTTGTTGCTCTATCTGTGTATTTTTTGGAATAAATTGTCGGCAATATCCCCGAAATTGAGTAGAAAGAATTTGGAATCCTGATTTTTGAATACAAGATACTAGGCTTTTTTCTGTGAAAAAGTGAAGATGACGAGGAACATCCAAGTGACTCCACGAAGCTCCTGACCATCGCGCTCCAATACAATCATTATTCGGTACTTCACAGATAAATATACCTTTGGGTTTAAGCACTTTTTTCACGTTCGTCAAGGCTAACATTGGATCAAGGCAATGTTCTAGAACGTGTGACATTACAATAGCATCGAAAGATGGCTCTGGAAAATGATTGGATAAATCTTCCGCAGTACCTTGTTTGACTTGCAGACCTTTTGACACCGCCACAGCCCTTGCTTCTGCATCGGGTTCAAGTCCATAAACACAATAGCCGAGTTGCTGACAAGCTGAAAGTAAATGTCCAGAACCACAACCAATATCGCAGATAGTGCCTTGGCGATCAATGAATTTTTGCAGTAGAGAAGCCGTTATTTCTTTACCTTGGTCAAATTTCCAGGCGAGATGAACCAGTAGTTTATCGAAAAATGCCTTCTTCTTTGAGCTGTTTTTTTCTTGAGCTTTATCGAAATGGGTATAGTAATCTTTAACATCGTAAAACTCCCTAACCTCCTCATACTCAGTTGGACGAGGATGTAGAATACCATACTGACAGGTTTCGCACCAATAGAGTTGGTAAGATGTTTTTTCGTTGGGCTTTCTGTGATCGCCTGGAACAGAAAGCCACTTCCGTAAAGGGGTTTGATCCAGTGGGCATAGTAATGTTTGAGTCATGGTATCCTGGCTTAAATTCTGATATAAAAGTTGGAAATTTTGTAGATGCAAAACTTGATCATTGATTATCTATTGTCTCGACAAAACTTGGTAATATAGACGCACTCAATAATTATAATTCCCTGAACTGCTACTCATACTTAAGATCTGGTTAGCAACGCACGACGCTCTCATTCTATCAATGCCTAAATTGGATGTCTACTCATTTTTGATAAGTTATTTTAAGTTTTCCAAATTTTGATCAATGGGCGACTGATTACTGATAGTCAACCTAAAATTCTGATCTTCAGATTAAACAGATATAAAACTATCCCAGAGTGCGTTAGTCGGAATATTGCTAACAAATCCTAACGCTGTATTTGAGCTATTGTTAATAATTATAGTGCCGGGACTGCCAAGTAAATTAAAGGGGACTAAGTTAAGGTTTATAGAGCTTAACCCTTCTGTTAAACCGATTTGATCAACTCCGACTTGAAAATCTGTAATAATATCAGCTTGAGTAAAATCCGAGGTTGCAGCCGAGGTTGAGAGAATAAAAACATCAGAATTTAAACCCCCAGTCAAAATATCTTGACCTCTATCTCCGCTTAAAACATCGTTTCCTGTACCTCCATTTAACAAGTCATTACCTTGACCACCAAATAAAGTATCATTTTCGCTATCTCCGTTGAGAGTATCATTTCCTAAACCTCCACTGAGATCATCATTTCCATCACCACCGTTTAAACTATCGTTTTCGGGAGTTCCGAGTAAGATATCGTGACTTTGATAGGAGTTGGAAATATTGCCGGAATTGTTTAACTCAGTGGCGTTTAAGTTACTACTATTGTTGTTTCCTCCATATTGAAAGAAGGGAAATGTACTGAACGTTACCTCACCTGTTGAAGTGATTTCTCCGGTAACAGGATTAATTTCAAAAGGTTCAAAATCGGAAATCCCAACCCCTTCAGGATTACCCGTAGCGGGTACAATGGGACGGAGTGTTCCATTCTCTAGCTCAAAAAATACCTCTTCTCCAGCTAAAGGAACGTTGGGTACAATCGGAGGAACAACGATGCTATTAACAACTGTTTCGCGAGAAGGCGGATTAATTCCACCAAAGTTGATTACACCAAATCCTCCATCATTGAGAAAAAATACCATAGGAATTAAGAGTGTTGAGGACTTAACTTTTAACTGTACTCAACTGTTCTGCGATCGTGTGTATGCTAATTATCAATAGAAAAAAAACTAATCACTGTTCCCTCTTTTTCATTTTTTCTTCCCTACCCCCTATGCCCTATCCCCTGTTGCCTGTTTAGTGGTGTTTTTGGAGAAGGGTTAAAATGTGGGAGGCGATCGCTTCAGTTTGCTCTACCATAGCCAGATGTCCGCACTTGGGAATTTCAATTACGTTACCGTCTTCCTGTTTAAACATCCAGTGAAAACTAGCAAGATAACGCACATATTGGGGTTCCATGACTCGATCTTCGGTTCCCGCTAAAAAATAAACAGGTTGTTTGAGGCGAGAAACCAATTGAGGGAGACGATGAACTTCGGCTTCTGTGGTGGAGTCTAACAAAGCCCCTAAAGCTGCTTCGGGCGCAGCACCGACAAAATCAATCAGCCGTTGGCGTCCCCAGTGACGGGCTATGGGACGAGCGACTTGAGTCTGGGAAAAGAGAAGATCAAGTAGGGGAACAGCAGCTAGCCAACGGGGACGAAACTTAACGATTTGTTTTCCCGCCGAACGAAATTTCTCGAACTCTTCTTTGAGGTAAATTCCGCCTCCTGCGTTAACACAAATAACCCCCTTCACCTGTTGGGGAAGTTGGTCAGCAGCCTGTAGCGCTATCGTTCCCCCGAGAGAATGTCCCACAAGCCAAGCTTGGTCAATTTTGAGGTGTTGTAACAATAAAGCTAAATCTTCGGCGTAGGAAGCCGGAGTGTAGCTGAAAGTGGGCTTATCCAATACACCCCTTGTTTGAGAAAAAAGTTGAGAATCACCAAACCCCCGTAAGTCATAGGACAAACATTGGTAATCAGGTTGTAACTGTTCAATTAGCGGTAGCCAATAGCGACGGCTCAACAGCCAGCCGTGAATAAAAACAATAACAGGATTTTCGGGGGTGGGTGGGGTCAACTCGTAAGTGTGTTTGACACCTTGAATCTCGATAGTTGTCATATGTTAATCCTACCCTTTTTCAGTGACCAGTTAACAGTCACCAGTCACCAGTGACCAGTTTTACAGTCACCAGTCACCAGTTTTTTCAGTTTTCACTGTTCAGTTCCTTCCTTCTTGCCTGTTGCCTGTTGCCTATTCCCTCTCTTACAAACTTTGCTCTCGCCGGAAACCGCCGAGTCGCAAGTTTGCGCTCTTGCATGATTGCCTGTTGCCTGTTGCCTATTCCCTCTTGCCTGTTGCATGATTGCATGATTGCCTGTTGCCTGTTTAAAACCGTTCTCCCATCAATCGTTGACGCATTCCTTCGGCGATTTTTTGGCCAAGGTAATCGGGAATTAAGCTTTCGTTCGGGCCAAGAAGATAGAGAATTAAACGAGTTCGGCCCCGCCAGACTAACAAATTAGCGTTGACGACTAACAGATCCTCTTGCCAGATGGCATACATGACCTTGTAAAATAAGCCAGGTTGGTTGTCGGCTTCTATCAACAAGGCTGGAAGATGAAACACAGGATCAACATAAAATTCGGTAGCAACATCTTCCAGGCCTGCGTCTAGATTAAATTCTACAGCTAACATTTCCTCCACTTCAAAGTGTCCGGCGAGGGCTTCTCGAACCGCTCGACAGACATTATCTGCGGTTTTATCCGTGAGTGCTTTACCCCCTCGGGAAACCACTAACTTGATAAAAACCAACATTGGAGGATAAATTTGTCCGTATAGACTGAGATTATGGATCGTTAAACCGTAAGCAGCTAAGACCCCAAAAATATCGCTCAGAAGAAAAGACTGATTGCGGTAGGCAAAGTGCAACGCACTTCGACTTCCCTCGGGTTTGATCTCAATAACCGCTTGTCTGGTTTTGTAAATCTCATAGGCCAGCTTGAGGTTTTGGAGTTGAATTTCACTACTGACAAATTGCTCATAAAACTGTGGGAACGCCCGATTGAAGCGTTTTAGCAGTTCCAGCGTTGACGATTTTAAGCCCAAAGCCATAATTGAGGAGAAGGTACGGGAGATATACTACTATCTAGTACGGTCATTCAACGTCTACTACCTTAACCACACCTGCATGGGTTTCTGGAAAAACTTGTTTAGCGGTTCTGATTCCACTTCGAGTTCCTCGACAGCAGACTACGAGGTTCATAATAACGGGGACAGCGATGCTGCACCCCAGGCAGTTCGCACATCGACTAATAGTAATGGTCGCATTTTTTTTAGTACAGATCGTGATATCGATCTCTATGAGCTAGAAGAACTTTGCAGTGCGGTGGGTTGGTCTCGTCGCCCTTTACGAAAAGTTAGAAAGGCTATCCAACATAGCTTTTTGGTCGTTTCGATGTGGCAACTCCAAGGCAAGCAACGACGGCTGATTGGGTTTGCCAGAGCAACTTCTGACCATGCTTTTAATGCCACGCTCTGGGATGTGGTGGTTCACCCGGATTTCCAGAATCGCGGTTTGGGTAAAGCTCTGATGAAGTTTATTATCAAAAAGTTGCGTAGCGAGGATATCAGTAACATTACTCTGTTTGCTGACCCCCATGTTGTAGATTTTTATCGAAATTTGGGCTTTATACCTGACCCTGAAGGGATTAAGGGAATGTTTTGGTATCCAGATTGAGGGGACAGCTGATTAGGCAAAAGACTATAGGTTACAGGGGACAGGTAACAGTGAAAAAACGGGTGACGACTGTGTAGAGGTAATTCATCAATTACCCCTACCAGACTGCTGACTGTTAACTGGTGACTGATTTCCCACTTCTTGGTGAGATGGAAATTTTGCAATTTTCACTGATTTGCTGTACACTAAAGTTAGTTCTGTAAAAATTACAGTTCACGGGATGTAGCGCAGCTTGGTAGCGCGCCTGCTTTGGGAGCAGGATGTCGCAGGTTCAAATCCTGTCATCCCGATTCTTCATTTAAACCTGGTAATACGGAGACAATCACGCTATGCGATCGCAGTCTGTGATATTCCTCTCAAATCTCCCCAACTCTGGAAACCTCAGAGGTAGCTCGTCTGTTCTCTCGGTCAGTGGGGATTGTGGTAGGATCAGTAAAAATTATGGTTAAATAATCCGTAACAAAAAAACTAAAGGGTGTTTGTGGGAGAAAAATCTCGGGTGAGGTCGTCTAGCAACTTGTCTGTGTTTAAACAAAAACGGTAGCCTTTTCCTATAGGCTTTAACGTTTGTGTTTTCGGTTGATGTGAGTGCGATCGCTCAAAAAATAGAGAGGTTCAAGTCTAATATCTGGACATCTCTAGACTCTGACTATCTAGAGCAAAACTCTAGCAGATCAACACCGAAACCCGATCAAATTCAAAGGCTAAAATTGAAGTCATTGAAGGGAACAACTCAGCCGGGGTAGCACTTGAGAGAGGATTGATTTTAACCTCTTGACTGACTAAACAGTGTGTAGCAGACCTAGAAAGATACCGAAAAAACATTCTTAGAGTAGGTTAAATCAAAGGGATTTGTGTGGCACTGAGATCTAAAAATAGGTCTATTGATTTAATGTTCTTTCAGAATAAAAACAGGGAAAGATGATGAAATTAATTGCTCGCTTAAGTGTGGTATTTGGAATAGTGGGTAGTCATCTGCTGATTAACCCTGTCTTACCTCCGGGTGTACCAGGCTTTTTCTCAATGGGAATTCAGCCAGCACTCGCACTCACACCCGAGCAAATTTTAGAAAAATTGGGGGCTGTACCTGTATTCACCATTACAGATGCAGAAGGTTCACCTTTGGTTGGAACGGCTGAAAGTGGAGGCCAAAGTGCTTCTGTTGTAGAAGTGTACATCAGTCGTCAGGATGCTCAGGCTTTTATTAACAAGCTGAAAACCGAAAATCCTCAACTGGCTTCTTCAGTACAAGTCACGGCTGTACCTCTGGGAAAAATTTATGAAATTGGTCAGCAAAATCAAAATAACCCAGAACGGTTAATGTTTGCTTTTGTACCCACTCAACAACAGTTAAACTCAGCCAAGTCAGTTTTACAAGCAAATGGTCAAGACATTAATCAGTTTCGGGGAGTTCCCTTATTCATCGCTAGAGCGGGGGCAGATGATCGCGTGATTACCGTCCAACAGGGCGATAAACAGGCGATTCCCTTCTTTTTCACCAAAGAAGACCTACAGGGAATGCTAGAACAGTTTAAAACTCAACAGCCGGATTTAATTTCTTCGGTCAAAATAGAGGTCGTGCCGTTAGAGGTTTTACTCGAAGCCTTTCGCACGGATAATGACCAATTTTTAGACTTGGTGATTTTGATTCCCCCTCGCGAAACAGTGGAATATATCCAACAACAACGGCAATCTTCTGGCGGCCGATAAAGGCTTGTGAATCTCGGTTAAACGGTTGAGCATCCAAACCCCTATTCAGTATGATAGACAATGCGGTGATCACAGGTCAACAGCTTTGGGAATGGTTACAGAAGGCAAAAGCAGAGGCAATTGCTGCTGATATCTGTGTAACTGAAGTCGATTGGTTCGTACAAGAATGGGTAGGTTTGGATCGCCTCAGTCTGCGTTTGGAATCGTTTAAGGACAGCCCAAAGGTTAACTTACGGCTTCCGTGGTCAGAATTGATGCAGTTGTGGGAACGACGCCTAAAACAACGAGTTCCCTTACAATATCTCACAGGGGTTGTCGGTTGGCGTCATTTTAATTTGACGGTTTCCCCTGCGGTGCTGATTCCCAGACCTGAGACCGAATTAATCATTGATTGCGTGGCGGATCAGCTTAAAAGTCCTTCTCAGCCGCTTAATTCTCACGGAGATCTCTGGCGGGGACATTGGGTCGATTTGGGAACCGGAAGTGGGGCGATCGCACTAGGACTAGCAGAGGTGTTAACGGAAGCTCAGATTCACGCAGTTGATTGTAGTCAAGAAGCCTTAGCGATCGCTCAAAAAAATGCTGAAGATTTGGGTTTTGCTAACCGGATTCAGTTTTATCAGGGCCAATGGTGGGAACCGTTAGAATTTTTGCGGGGACAGGTAAGTGGAATGATCGCCAACCCTCCTTATATTCCCACAAAAATGATTTCAACTTTACAGCCCGAGGTGGCAAACCATGAACCCCATTTAGCCCTAGATGGGGGAGATTCGGGGCTGGTTTGTATTCAACACTTGGTAGAAACGGCGCCGACTTATTTGCATTCTGGAGGAGTCTGGCTGGTGGAAATGATGGCCGGACAGGGTGAACAAGTGGTTGAGATGCTCAAGGATCAAGGCTGTTACACTCAAATTGAGCTGATTGCGGATTTAGCGGGAATTCAACGATTTGCCCGGGCTTATCGTCTGTAGAACTTTAAACGCTTAACTGACTGATGACACAAGTTTCTTTGGATACTCTCGTTGAGGCGGCAATTTTAGGAAATCAGGTGGTCAGTTTTCCGACAGATACGGTTCCGGCATTGGCTGTTAAACCGGAACGAGCGGAGTTGATTTTTCAACTCAAACAACGCTCTGCTGATAAACCCCTGATTCTGATGGGAGCCACCCCAGACTCACTCTGGCCGTTTGTCCAAACTCAGGGTGAGGAATGGTCAGTTTGGAGTCAAATCGCCCGTCAGTATTGGCCGGGAGCCTTAACGCTTGTTTTACCCGCGAGTGAAAAAGTTCCTCATGCCATCAACCCTAGCGATCCGACAACCATTGGTTTACGGGTGCCGAATGCGGAAATCACTCGCAACATTCTCCAACGAACAGGCCCCTTGGCAACGACTAGCGCCAATTTATCGGGTCAACCGCCCTTGTTAACGATGGCTGACATTGACGCTCAGTTTCCACAAGTGTTGACTCTGCATCCTCGTGAATTCAACATTATACCAGAAGCAGAGTGCATTCCTTCAACGGTAGTGCAGTGGAACCCAGATGGAACGTGGAAGGTATTACGCCAAGGAGCTGTCAAGTTAGAATTTCAATGACACATAGGAAGAGATACTAAGCTAATGGGTTGGAGTGAATTTGTATATTTGGCCGTGGGGGTAGGTCTGGGTTTGGGAGTTAAGGGAATATTGCCGAGTCAGGCGAGAAAACCTTCAAATTCTAATTCTCAACCGGAACTGACAACACATCTAGAGCAGTTACATCGGATTTCTGAGCAGTTGAAAAATACTCAACTGGCTTATCGTATGGCCTTGGAAATGAGCCAGTTTAAGGCGGGTTTTTTGGCTCGTACCTCCCATGAGTTGCGATCGCCTATTAATAGCATTATTGGCACGCTTCAGTTAATTTTGTCGGATTTGTGTGAAAGTCCTGAAGAAGAAAAGGAATTTATTCAGCAAGCCTATGGTTCGGCTTTAAAATTGGTGGGATTGCTCGATGAGATTATCCAAGTTGCCAAAACCGAGCATGGTTCGGAAAAGATGAATATTCAGCCGCTTTTATTGGCTGAGATGTTTGAGGAAGTGGAAGATTTAACCCACCTACAAGCGGCTAACCGCAGTATTCGGCTGAAGTTTCAAAAACCGGATGTTCAAGTCAGAGTTATGGCCGATAGACCCCGACTGAGACAAGTTTTAGTGAGTTTGGTTGATACGGCGATCGCTCAAATGGAGGAAGGAATTGTTAAGGTATCGAGTAGTATTTCACCGGAGTCTGGATCGGTTTATGTTTGGGTGGATGATCAACGTCCGGTGAGCGCCTGGAGTGAATCTTGGGATTTACTCCAGTCTACTTTAGACAAATCTGGCCGACAAACGGCTTTGACTTCGGTTTCCCATACTGAAGTCGAGGAACTCTCTCCCGGAATGCGGCTGTTAATGAATCAAACGCTCCTGGGATTGATGAACGGGTCATTAGAGGTTGTACCCATTCCGACTGAGGGAGAGGACTGCAATTTTACTCGGACTCAATGTTCGCTGCCTCTAGCCTAAGCTGTGCCGATTTAGCCGCTATAGCTAACTGCACTTTCCGCTTGTTCTAGATGGTGTTCGGCTCGGGGTAAACTTTCTAAGGGTTGATTGTACAAAACCATTGTTGTACTGGCGTTGTACTCAAAGCCAATCCGCTCGTAAAATTTTTGTTGATGAGTGGTCATCAGATAAACACGCTCAACCCGACACATCAGGGGGTGACTGAGGACGGTTTGAACCAGTTTGCGTCCGAGTCCACCGCCTTGATAGTCAGGATGAATCACAACATCCCAAATGGTGGCGCGGTAGATTCCATCAGAAGTAGCACGGGCAAAACCAATCATCTCTTGTCCATCCCAAACGGTGACGACGGGGTTACTGTTAGCAACTGCAATTTCTAAGTCTTCTGAGCATCGTTCCTTCGCCCAAAATGCAGCGAGTTTAAAGAGGGTTTGAAGCTGTTCGATATTGACTTTGGAGCGATCATCACAGAATTGGATATGACGATAGTCTTTTGCAGTGCTTTTCATAAGTTAGATTTTCCTTGTTTGTATAGATAGATTGAAGGCAAACTGACTGGAATTTTCAGCTATTTGGGAACTTTAGCTATATCTAAATCTACAATTTTACAAAAAACTCAACTCTAATGAAATCTGCTCAATCTGAAGTTATGGATTAGAGGCTTGAGCGAAAGTTTGACTGATTCCTTAGAGCGACTGTTCTTTCAAAATTTTAGTGGGTTTGTCGATCTTTGCATAGATTGAACCGAGTAAAATTAGTAGAAGTAGACCGCTAGTTGAGGTTCGTGGTAATCAACTGATTGAGTGAAGGAATGCTCTAGATTACCCTTGAGATATCTAATAACAGTTATGGATCTAATTTGTCCACAGGTGTCAATAGGCGATAAGCTTTAGAGCTATTTCAATCTTCATACTGTTAAATGTATAACATTTTTTTAAAAAAATCAAGTATTTTTTCAAATTTTGAGGATATTTTTGTGGTGATTTCCTGACATTTCATTGGACTGGCATTTTTGAATTCTTGACCGATGTTTCAACTGAATAAATCCAAATCACTCAGGGCAATTGACGAGAGTAGTAGGAAAGTTGAGGGGTCTGCTTCAGTATCGTGGGACGAAAAAACTCTAGAAACTTGAGTATAGGATATGGCAGAAATTCGGCTTTCTTTTATGAGTGGAAAAAGTAAAACTAATGAATTGATGAAACAACTATATTCTCTCTGGGTTGTGTATTCCGGTGAGGATGGGGTGTGGGGATACCGCTTTAAATAAAAAGTCGGGCTACAGCTAGCCCGAACATAGAGTCAAATGCCCCACCCACAAGGGGATGTGGCTTGCAACTAGACCACTTCGGATCTGTCGCATACGGGTAATTGACAGTACCCTGTCTCTCCGTCTGACTAGCAGTAGAGAGAAGAAGTTTCTGTTCTTCCCACTCCTGGGGCATCCCTCACACTCATCGGGGCTGGTCTTTGACCACTTCTATCGTCACGGACAAACCACTTTTTCCTGTTCTCCAACATACCAAGTTGCAGTCAAGAAATGTCTAGTCTGGTGATAGGTATTCGTATAGTACCAGAGACTCTCGCTCGCTTACATCCCCGCCCACTCTTGGGACGGGGTTTTACGCTCTATCAATAAAGCTGTTTCAACTGACAACTGAACTAAGAAACGCTAGCCGCCTCTACAGGTTCAGCGACTGGTACTGGATAGACACTAATTTTTTGACGGCTTTTCCCTTTGCGTTCAAAGGTGACAATACCATCAATTTTGGCAAACAAGGTGTCATCGCTACCGATACCTACATTGTTACCGGGATGAAACTGGCAGCCCCGTTGACGAACTAAAATACTACCCGCACGAACCTGCTGACCCCCATATCGCTTTACTCCCAAACGTTGGGCGTTAGAGTCGCGACCGTTGCGGGTACTTCCTGTTCCTTTCTTATGAGCCATGATATCCTCTGCAAAAGTTCACTTTACTATTATTATGTGCTTCTGCTTCCGAAGCTTGAACGGATGAACCTACTCGGCTGAAGTTGCTTCGACTGGGGTTTCCTCAACGGTGGGTTCTGTTTCCACCGAGACTTCAGGAGTCGTTGCTTCTACCTCAGTGGTTGGAGTCTCTGCAACTGGCGCTGCCTGTTCTACATCGCTGCTGCCTGCTAATATAGAGCCATTCAGTGCAATGGTGTCTATCATTAAACGAGTAATCTCTTGGCGGTGTCCTCGTTTTTTGCGGGTTTTCTTCTTAGGCCGCATTTTGTAGACAATCACCTTGCGTCCGCGAAAGTGACGTAAAACCGTACCTTCTACCGTTGCGCCTTCGACCCAAGGCTGACCGACATGAATATCATCGTCATGCTTGACCAGCAGAACTTTATCAATTGTGACTTTTTCGTTGGGTTCAACTGCTAGCAGTTCGATATCATAAAACCGACCGGGTTCGACTCGTATTTGCTTGCCGCCCGTTTCAATAATCGCGTAACTCATTGGGGTTATGATTAAATTTGGCCGTACAGGTAGCTGGCTGTATTTCTCTGCTGATTAGATTGCTAAACCTTCACGCTCGGATGCTTGAGGTTCAACCCAATTCAACAAAAAAATGTTGTGCCAGCATTTGCTGATGTCTCAACCTGATCCGAGCAGGGATTAGACACACAATCTGTTATTATCTCAATAAAGGTCTTTATTGTCAAGTTTTTCTCAACAAAAAGCACTCGCTGATTTATTTTCCTTGACTCGATAGGGGTTCAGTTGATTTTTCCGACGGTTGATTCAAGGCAAAAAAGTCAAGATCAACGGCTTCTATTCCGTTAGTTCCCCAAAGCTGCAACATAGAACCGAGTTGAACCCACATCAATAAAGCGGTAGGAATGACAACCACAAAGCCAATAATCGCGGCGAGCCAAAACAATTGCAGAAATACCGTTAAACTCAAAGCAACTGAGAAAAAAACAAACAGCGTTGTTCCACAATAAGCAACAATGATGTTGCCATTATTGTAATTGATTTTGCCTTGAGATTCAGGATTAGCCGTCCACAGACGTACCTGGTATTCTAACATATCCTTAAAAATCACACCAAACAGGACAGCAAAAACGGTTGTTGCCACAATCAGGGTATAAATAGGAGCAATCATCAAAGATTCAGAGTACATAAGTGCAGGTTGGATGAAAAAGTTTACAAAATGTTACATTTCAGTATAATATTAATTTGTCAGTTCTAGCAATAACTTCTAGGTGAGTCAGATTTTAGTCAGATTTGACCTTAATTTGACCTTGATTATCAATTTCCAAAGGAGTATTGGGAAAATCACTTTGAGTCAGACTGCGAATTAACCCAACACTGCGGAAATTATTATCACGATAGGGAACACCCTTGCTATCAAGATGAATGGGAATAATTTTGCCACTTTTAAAATTTCCCACCGGATCAAGATCAGCTTCCAAAACCAAAGAATATCCCAATTGCGCTTGAGTTGATAACGTGCGGTAGCCCATAAAATTCCCCAAAGAATAGGCAATTAACTTACCTTTATACAGTTCAAACGCCCGAGGAACATGAGGCCCATGTCCTAAAATCAAATCGGCACCTGCATCAATTAAAGTTCGGGCAAATAAGACTTTATTGCCGCGATTTTCACCATAAAAATATTCCGTTTTATCTCGAATATGTAAAGCAGCCGTTCCTTCCGCCCCTGCATGAACAGAAACGACAATAACATCAGCCCCTTCTGCTTCAGCTTTTTTAACAATCGCTTTAGACGCTTCCAAATCTAACATATTATTATGAACGGGAAAATAACTAAAGCCAATAAAGGCAAATTTAACCCCTTTCACTTCATGGTAAACAATCTGATCTTTGCGGCCTACCGCCTTCATTCCCAGTTTATTAATATTGTCAATCGTATCATCAAAACCCGCCTCAAAAAAATCAAAAGAGTGATTATTCGCGACACTCAAAATATGAAATCCTGCATCTTTCAAAATCGAGGTATACTCAGGCGGCGTTCGGAAAGCAAACACCAAACCTCGACCAATATTTTTCGCACTATTTGGATAATTCGTTAGGGTACTTTCAAAGTTACCAAAAACAATATCAGCCCCTTGTAAGGCAGGCTTAACATCCTGAAATAACATCTCTTTTTGAGCGGGAAGTTTATTAGAGGGGTAGTTCGTTCCCGGAATAATATCACCCACCGCTTTAATTTTAATCCGCATATCGGGGCTAATCGGATTTTGCAGAGAAGTGAGGGCTAAATTGGAAAATGAGTTGAGGTTTTTCAGCGTTTCCGCTTGACTAATCGGTTCAACAGAAGCAGAAGAAGCCGCCGAAGGAGAAAAAGAAAATTGAGGAAGCTTTGGAAATTTAATTTCTTGAAATCCAGAAGCAATCCCCGAGGGAATAGAAGCTAAAGTTTGAGAAACAGTCCGAGAAACATTATAAATTCTATCTTGTTGAACCGTAAAAAACCAACCCGAAAGCGGCGCCATCATCAAACCAATCGAACTCGCCATCAACAACTGTTTAACAGAGCGAGGAATAACCCGTTTAGGACGTTGAAATTGAGCAGGCTGAGGGGGAGGCGGGGGAGAAGGTTTTTTCGCTTTTGTTGGTGAGTGAGGAGGTGTATGTATAGAATGGGATGGAGTAGAACTTGACTTTACCTCCGTAAAGCTAGATTCCTTCTCAATCGTAGGCAGGCAAGTTTTTGCAGAGGCCACAGAAGTCTGGAGTGCAATCGTGTGAGTCCAATTTACAGAGGGTTGACTACTTTTTTGACCTTGAACGGTAATCAAGGTAATTGCAGAGCCTCCCAGGCGGAGCATACCGTTCTGGATGACTCGAATGCAAGAGGATTGATTAGGCAGTTGCTCGGACTCAAGTAAGATGTACAGATGGCGATCGCGTCGAGTTGCTTTTGCTTGGACTCTTTGAGAGTTTAACGCCTGATTAATTAAAGTAGCAATTGCGTTAGCATCTCCCTGCTGGGCGAGCTTAATGAAGTTTTGCTGACTCACACACAGTCTCCTCACGCCGACAAATAAACAGACTCTATCAATAATACGTTTGAGTGGCGATTTATGGGGGGGTCTAAAAGGGATTGCTCTTGAGACCGGATTTCACAAGCTTTGTTGATCAAAGCAGGTAAAATGGTAAAAGGCAGACAGTATAAGGGTTTAGAGCATCTCTGCCCGATAATTTTTTGAGATCAATAAGCATATTTTTGGGAGGAAATCACTGTGGCAATGCAGTACAGTTACGATAACAGTGAAGCCAGTTTGCCTCGTCGAGTGTTGGTGACTGGGGGAGCAGGTTTTATAGGCTCGAATTTTGTCCATCACTGGGGTCACGCCTATCCACAAGATCGGGTTGTAGTGTTGGATGCTCTAACTTACGCGGGAAATCGCCAAAATTTAGCCACTCTAGAGGATAAAGAAACTTTTCGCTTTGTCAAGGGGGATATTTGCGATCGCCCTTTGATTGAAAGCTTACTTCAAGAAGAAGAAATTAACACGGTTGCTCATTTTGCGGCGGAGTCCCATGTTGATCGTTCAATTCTTGGCCCTGGTGCTTTCATTCAAACCAATGTTGTGGGTTCGTTTACACTGCTGGATGCGTTTCGCCAACATTGGAACACCCATAATCGTCCCCAAGACTACCGTTTTCTTCATGTGTCTACGGATGAGGTTTATGGAAGTCTCAGCATGGATGATCCGGCGTTTACAGAAACAACTCCCTACGCTCCCAATAGTCCCTATTCTGCTTCTAAAGCGGGTAGTGATCATTTAGCAAGAGCTTATTATCATACCTACGGGATGCCAACCATTATCACCAATTGTTCTAATAATTACGGCCCCTACCATTACCCCGAAAAATTGATTCCGTTGATGTGTATTAATATTTTGTTGGGTAAACCTTTACCTGTCTATGGGGACGGACAAAATATTCGGGATTGGTTGTATGTTTTAGATCATTGTCGGGCTTTAGATACAGTCATTCATCGCGGGAAACCCGGAGAAACTTATAATATTGGCGGAAATAATGAGGTTAAAAACATTGATTTAGTCCGAATGTTATGCCGAATTATGGATGAACTGGCTCCTCATTTACCCGTTAAACCTTCTGAAGAGTTGATTACTTTTGTTAAAGATCGACCCGGACATGATCGCCGTTATGCCATTGATGCCACTAAAATTAAAACGGAATTGGGTTGGGCTCCTCTAGTAACGGTTGAAGAAGGATTACGACAAACGGTCGGTTGGTTTTTAACGCATCGCAGTTGGTGGGAACCGCTATTATCTGAAGAATATCAAACCTATTACCGCCAGGTTTACCAAGAGAAGCAGGTTTAGAGCAAGGTCGTTCACGACGGATTATTTTATGCTAACATAAGTTTATCGTGGCTTGATGCCGATAATCTATGCTTGTGTATGAAATGAAGCTGCAAGGAACGCAATACCAGTACAGAAAGTTAGACGAAGCTATCCGTACTGGTAGGTTTGTTCGCAACAGCATCATTAAAGCATGGATAGACGGTCAAATCAAAAGTCGTAACGATGCTTATACCTACTGCAAACTACTGTCAGACAACCCCGACTTTCCCTGGGTAAACAAACTCAATTCTATGGCTCGACAAGCCCACGCAGAAAGAGCATGGGCATCCATTGAGAGGTTCTATAAGAATTGTCGGCAAAAAATATCCGGTAGAAAAGGATTCCCAAAGTTTAAAAAATATCAAGTCCGAGCATCTGTTGAATACAAAACATCGGGATGGAAACTTTCAGAGGATAGACGCTATTTAACCTTTTCCGACAAGTTTCAAGCAGGGACATTTAAGCTTTGGGGTAGCCGAGATTTACACTTCTATCAACTCCAACAAATTAAACGAGTGAGAGTGATTAGAAGACACGATGGTTATTATGCTCAATTTTTGATAGACCATGAAAGGGAGGAAAACAAAGAACTCAGTAACAAACAAACAGGTTTGGATGTCGGTTTAAACCATTTCTACACTGATTCCACCGGGATACAGGTAGAGAATCCCCGTTTTCTAAGAAAAGATGAGCGACGAATTAAAAAGCTGCAACGTCGATTATCTCGAAAAAAAAAGGGAAGTCAAAACCGTAAAAAAGCCAAAAATCGCTTAGGGAAGGCGCATCTAAGAGTTTCACGCAGGCGTAATGATTGGGTTTGTAAACTTGCCCAACACGTCATACAGTCTAACGACTTGGTAGCGATTGAAAACCTACGGATACGGAACATGGTTAAAAACCATCATCTAGCTAAATCAATTAATGATGCTGCTTGGTACAGATTTAGAGAATGGCTGGAGTATTTTGGGAGAATTTATGGGGTGACGGTGATTGCCGTTGAACCTGCATACACATCTCAAAACTGCTCAAATTGTGGTGAAAAGGTTGTGAAAACTCTCAGTACGAGAACTCATAAATGTCCTCATTGCGGATACACATCCAACCGAGACGAAAATGCCGCCAAAAACATTCTAAAATCTGCACTTAAACAACTATCAAATCAAGAAACGGATAAGAAATAGATTAACGGATTAACTTGACTGTAAAACGCATAAATCTAGGCTTCTCACACGTAGCTTAATCCGTTTTTCCGCTTAATATCTGTTTTGAAAATACCGTCGGGCAGACGGAAATTAACGCCTCCCGAGAGACTGATCTCTGCTTAAGTGGGGAAACCCAGTTGAGTAAGTCAACTCATAGAAAGAGGAAACCCAAACAG
>NZ_LATL02000026.1 GCF_000972705.2 Limnoraphis robusta CS-951
GAGATGGGGAGATATTCCCTATTGCCTGTTGCCTGTTGCCTATTCCCTATTCCCTATTCCCTATTCCCTATTCCTTATAGCATTATTGCCTACAACTGCAACTCAAATCCTGGTAACAGGCTTTCTCCCGATAAACGGGCGGGAAGTTGTACAATCTCAATAGGCTGATTGGGGCGATAAATCTCCACTTGTTGCTGTTGCGGGTTAACGAGCCAACCTAATTTTAGACCGCTATCAAGATATTCCTGCATTTTCTTTTGAAGCGGTTCGAGGGGATCGGTACGCGATCGCAATTCGATGATAAAATCTGGGCAAATAGGGGGAAACTGTTCTTGTTGTTCGCTTGTGAGGCTTTCCCAACGTTCTAGACTCACCCAAGCCGCATCGGGAGAACGACTACCGCCATTGGGTAAACGAAAAATTGTCGAAGAACTGAACACTTTTCCCAGTCCAGTTTGACGGTTCCATAACCACAATAAAGCAATTAAGTCGGCTTCTCGGTTTCCGCTAACTCCCCCGACAGGTGACATAATAACAAGTTCTCCGGTTGGTGTACGTTCGAGTTTCCAGTCTGAGTTGGCGCGACATAAACGATAAAATTGTTCGTCGCTTAAGTTAACCGTATCTAGATTTAAAATCAGTGGAGTCATCTTTTGTTAGCAGTAGTTGATAATTGATTGCAATAATTTTAAAAAATGGTAAAGTAATGAGAGATAAACCGTTATTGTTGTCGCCCACTGTCTAAGGAGCGATCTGTGTCAAATTTATCTCATTATTTTAATACAAAAAGCTGGAATCGTCGCCAAATTCTCACCTGGGGTTTAACAGGCTTGGGGGTGACAGCGACAGCAGCCCTACTCAATTCTCGTTTTAAGGGTTCTTCACCGGTACAAATTCCACCGTTAGAAGAACAAAATGAAGCGACAGATATTAATTTTAATCCAATGCTGATTTTGCGAGATTTTGACTGGGGTAAACTTAAACAAGATCAGGGGCGAACGATACGGGAATTTGAAGTAACGGCTAAGAGTTCTACTTTACAATTAAACTCAGCAATTTCTTTTGTAAGTTGGAATTTAAACGGGCGAGTTCCAGGCCCTACTTTAAGAGCAAAAGCAGGGGAACGGGTGCGAATTTTGTTTCATAATGAAGATGGAAGTTCCCACAGTATGCACTTTCACGGAACTCATCCGGTAGAAATGGATGGAGTAAAACCTGTGCGTCATGGGAAGACAGAAATCTATGAATTTGATGCTGAACCTTACGGACTTCATCCCTATCATTGTCATGTTGCGCCTGTAACGCGACATATTAGTAAAGGGTTATATGGACTGTTTATTATTGACCCGCCAGAAGGTCGTCCTGCTGCTGATGAAATGGTGATGGNAATGGATGGAGTAAAACCTGTGCGTCATGGGAAGACAGAAATCTATGAATTTGATGCTGAACCTTACGGACTTCATCCCTATCATTGTCATGTTGCGCCTGTAACGCGACATATTAGTAAAGGGTTATATGGACTGTTTATTATTGACCCGCCAGAAGGTCGTCCTGCTGCTGATGAAATGGTGATGGTGATGGGGGGTTTTGATGTTAATAATAATCAAAAAAATGAACTTTATGCGTTTAATGGCATTCCCAATTATTATCGCGATCATCCCATTCGCATTTATCAAAATCAATTAGTTCGGTTATATTTGTTGAATATGATTGAGTTTGATCCGGCGATAACGTTTCATATTCATGCTAATATGTTTCAAGTTTATCGCACTGGACGTACACTCACCCCCAACGAAGAATCAGATGTGATTACAATGGGAACCGCAGAACGTCATATTTTGGAGTTTTCCTATCCTTATGCGGGTCGCTATATGTTTCATCCTCATCAAGATGCGATCGCAGAAATGGGCTGTATGGGTTATTTTGATGTGATTGGTACTTGAGAGTCTTTCTAAAATATTTATAAAAATTTTTAGATTTTATTGACAAAACTTATCATTTGATTTTAGCCTGGAAGTCTATTGTTGTTATTTTAGAAAACAGTCGGTTCCAATGAAAAAGTCCTTAAAATCTGTAGAATTATTTTTAGCAACGGGGTTAGCAGTCTCTCTGGTAGCTTGTAGCAGTCCATCAACGACAACCAATGAAACAACCACTGAACAATCAAATCCTTCTCATGAAACAGTTCACGGAGAAGGTGGAGAAGGCGGTGAAGGCGGTGAAGGCGGTGAAGGTGGTGAAGGTGGCGAAGGCGGTAGCAGTGGCAATCCTGATGTTGATTATATGACAACGTTGGGATTAATGAAAGGTCATCTCATTGTAGCCGAAGAACTCAGACAAGCGGGAAATTATGAACAAGCTGAACCTCATATCGGACACCCGGTTGAGGAATTGTATGGCGGTTTAGAAGGTCAACTTTCTCAGCGCAATGTACCGGAGTTTAAATCTACTTTAAATCAATTGAATGATTTATCCAAAACAGCGCCCGCTCAACCCGAAACACAGGCAAAATTTGAGGAAGCGGTACAGTCAGTAGATACTGCAATTGTAGCAATACCTGAGTCTCAGCGTCAATCTCCCGAGTTTGTAATGAAGGTGATTAATCAATTGTTAGCAACAGCATCCGAAGAATATCAAGCGGCTATTGCTGAGGGAAAAGTTGTTGAACTTGCAGAGTATCAAGACTCTCGGGGATTTGTATTATATTCTGAACAACTTTATCAAAATATTGCCGATCAAATGCAACAAAATTTCTCAGAAGATCATCAAGTCATTGTAGAAACAATGGCAGAATTAAAAGCAGCTTGGCCGTCTGTAACTCCGCCCGAAACTCCAGTAAAAACGCCGAGTGAAGTACAAGGACTGGTTTCTAAAATAGAATTATATAGTTCTCGTGTTGCTTCATCACCCTCACCGGATTCATAGTTTTTAAAAGAGAGTAAAAACCACGCTCGACACAGAGAACACTAATCGGAAATCTTCGTGTCTTTGTGCCTTGGTGGTGAGTTTGTGATCAAAACAATATTTCAATCAAATTTTCAATGATTTTTTCCATTCCTAATCTTCTCAATACTGAGAAACTTCAATCTATTCAAACTCGTTTAGAAAAAGCGGAATTTGTGGAAGGAAAGTTAACCGCAGGTTGGCACGCAAAACTGGTTAAAAATAATCAACAATTAAAATCAGGAACGAGTTTACTGAAAGAACTAAAAACAGAAGTTGAACAGGTTCTCAAAGATAATTCTTTGTTTCAAATAGCAGTTCGTCCCCGGCGTGTTCATTCTCTTTTATTTAGTCGCTATGAGGAGGGAATGTCTTATGGAACCCATACGGATAATGCGTTAATGGGGAGTAGTTTATTGCGTTCAGATGTGTCATTTACGTTGTTTTTAAATTCTCCAGATGAGTATGAAGGCGGGGAATTAGTTATTGAAGGTGCGGATGATGAAAAAGCGTATAAACTAGAAGCAGGTACGATTATTATTTATCCTTCTTCTACATTACATCGAGTGAATACAGTCACAAAAGGAACTCGAATAGTTGTTGTCGGTTGGGTACAAAGTTTAGTTAGAGATGCGAGTCAACGAGAGATTTTATTTGATTTAGATACAGCCAGACGGGCGATGTTTGCCAGAGAAGGAAAAACCCCAGAATTTGATTTAATTTCTAAAAGTGTAGCCAATTTGTTGAGAAAATGGGCGGAATAAGGAATTTAAGGAGATCAGATGTTATCCATTGAAGATACATTTATATTGGTTGAAGAACGTCTTCCCATTTTGGGATTAAAGTTAGCCAGTGGTGTTCCTTCAGATGTTCGCGGAATTAGCGATGTTGATATTAGTTTGGTTCACCCCGAACCGCAAAATTTACTTCATTTAATGCCTGAAGGAACGCTTCAAAAAAAAAGGAAAAATTTACCTTATCCCGCTTGGGGATATCAATTTATTCTTGCCAATAGACAGATTAATTTAACGGCTTCAACTTCTATTAAAGTTTATGATGCGGTTAAACATCGAGAGTTAGAACTCGAACTAATTCGCTCTTACCCTAGTTTACAACAAAGCGTCATAGAAATAAAGAAAAATACGACTTGGGGAACCGAAAAATGTTGGTGTCATCTGTTAGGATTAGAGGGGAATGAATATGAGATCATGTTAAATCAAGATTTAGTGTTAGCAACAGGAAAAAAGAAAGTTATCTCTTAATNACAAAGCGTCATAGAAATAAAGAAAAATACGACTTGGGGAACCGAAAAATGTTGGTGTCATCTGTTAGGATTAGAGGGGAATGAATATGAGATCATGTTAAATCAAGATTTAGTGTTAGCAACAGGAAAAAAGAAAGTTATCTCTTAATATTGAGAGGAATTTTGGGGAAACCAGATTTCTCCAATTTTATAAAATAAGACAATTCCTATTAAACTCGCCCCCAAATCGAGTAAACTAAAAGTACGATGGGGTAGAATGTGTTGTAACACTTCCTCCGCAATAGTAACAAGCGTAAACAAAAATGGCCCAAACGGAATTGGAAGATGAAAAATCATCATCATGCGTCTATTGGTGGCGCGATGACAGACAAAAGAAGCAATTCCGTAGAGGAAAAAATGTCCTATAATATCATAGTAGGGAATTTTTTCAAGTTGTGCGTAGGGGAGTTTTCCAAAGTCAGCAACTAACATTATCGCAAAAATAAGCATCAAATAAAGGATAGCAATAACNATGACAGACAAAAGAAGCAATTCCGTAGAGGAAAAAATGTCCTATAATATCATAGTAGGGAATTTTTTCAAGTTGTGCGTAGGGGAGTTTTCCAAAGTCAGCAACTAACATTATCGCAAAAATAAGCATCAAATAAAGGATAGCAATAACTATCCAACCTCGCTGATGAATTTTCATCTTGATAGCGGTAAAAAGTAGTGTTATGATGGGGCGGGTTTATCTCAATCTTTGAGTAGTAGTAAAAGATTTTGTCGAACCCGCCCCTACGCTTGGGATTATTGATTAATCGGATATCATATGATGTAGGGTACGTCAAATTCTGCACAGATTTTTCCTGAGTCTAATAAGTTAATATCTGACGCACCCTAATTTTTTCTTCGTGTCTTTGTGTCTTTGTGGTTTTTAACCTTTTTCGGCTTATTTTGCTTCCATCCAGTTTTCACCCGCGTGTATTTCAACGAGAAGGGGAACTTTCAAAGAATAAGCATTTTCCATCGTTTGTTTAATTTTGGGTTGTAACTCTTCCCATTCTTCCGGGGGAACTTCTAAAACTAATTCATCGTGAACTTGTAATAACAGTTTCGCGGTGTAATTTTGCAAAACATCTTTCAATTTTACCATCGCTATTTTAATTATATCAGCACTTGACCCCTGAATGGGAGCATTCGCCGCAGCTCGTAACAATTGCGCGTCATTTTGACCTATACTTTTAAGAATATCTAGATCAATATGTTCTAATGGAGTTCCTTTCAGTTCTTTCAAACTTGGACTTTCAAAGTGAAAATAACGACGACGCCCTAACAGCGTTGTCACATAACCTTGAGAAATTGCTGTTTTCTTTTGTTGTTCTAAATATTTAAAAAGCTGCTGATATTGTTGGTTAAACCGTTCGATAAATTCTTTGGCTTTATTGGTATTGACTTTCATTTCTCTGGAAAACCTTAACGCACCCATTCCATAAATTACCCCAAAATTAATCGTTTTTCCAAAGCGTCTTTCTTCAGGAGTTACATCGGTTGGGTTGTCTTTTTCAAACAAAAATTGTGCGGTTACAGTGTGTATATCTCGGTTATTTTGATAGGCTTCAACTAATATGGGTTCATCACTCAAATGCGCTAAAATTCTTAACTCAATTTGCGAATAGTCGGCTGCTATTAATACCCATCCGGGTTCGGGAATAAACGCTTGACGAATTTGACGGGAAAATTCGGTGCGAATGGGGATATTTTGGAGGTTGGGGTTAGAAGAAGACAGTCTTCCAGTGGCGGTTATGGCTTGGTTGAAGTCAGTGTGAATGCGTTTTGTTTGGGGATGAACTAACTCCGGTAAAGCATCAACGTAGGTTGATTTTAGTTTGGCTAAGGTTCGATGTTCTAATATACTATCAATAATCGGATGATCACCTTTGAGTTTTTCTAGAACTTTCGCATCTGTAGAGTAACCTGTCTTAGTTTTGCGGCTTTTTTTCGTACTGAGTTCGAGGGTTTCAAATAACAGTTGACTGAGTTGTTTGGGTGAACCTAAGTTAAATTCTGTTCCGGCTTCTTCGTAAGCACGTTTTTCAATGATGTCTAATTGTTTTTCGAGTTGTGATGATAGTTGTTTGAGATAATTAACGTTAATTCTAATTCCTTGATATTCCATCTCCGCAAGAACAGGTTCGAGGGGTTGTTCTATTTCTAACAGGAGTTTGTGAAGTTCGGGAACTTGTTGTAACTTTTCGCGCAGTTTGGGAACGAGTAAATAAGTGGCGTAAACATCTAAGCCACAATATTCAGCAACGGTAGGGATGTCTAAGTCGGCGATGGTTTGATTTTTCCCAAGAGACAGTTGTTTATAACTTTTGGCTACAATTCCTGAGTCTAAATATTTGCGGGAAAGTTCAGTTAAATTATGGCTTTCATCCGGGTTCAATACATAACTCGCCAACATCGTATCGAAGACAACGCCAGCTAAATTAATTCCTTGAACTTTTAAAATCAAACGATCAAATTTAGCATTTTGTAAGGCTTTGGGATATTTTTCGCTTTCTAAAATTGGACGTAAAGCCTCTAAAACTATCTCTTTTTTCAGTTGAGTTCCGGTTGTGTGTTCGAGGGGAATATAAGCAATATCGGTTTTTTCAGTTCCCCAACAACAGCCAATTCCGACTAATTTCGCATCACGGGGTTCTAAGGCGGTGGTTTCCGTATCCCAAGCAACGGGATGATTTTGATCGGTAAATTTTTCTAACTGTTTAACTAATGCTTGTAATTGTTCTTCTGTTTGGATAATTTGAGGTTGAATGAACTGCTTTCCTGAAAATTTTTGAACCGCTTGAGTTTCTTCATAACTCCAAAAACTGAGTTCATCATCATCTAAAACTTGATTTGATGAAGAATTTTGTGACTCAAAATTAGCGATTTTTTCTTCAGTTTCGCTGGCTATTTCTTCAAATAATTGTTCATTTTCAACTTGTTCAACAAAAGACCAAAATTCTAACTCTTTCAGTTTAGGAATAATTTTACTAAAATCTAGTCGGGTAAAATTACAGTCAGCAATCGAAATTTTTAACGGTACATCTTGAACAATTTTCGCCATTCGTTGGGAGTGATAGGCGGCTTCTTTTCCGTCTTCTAACTTTTGACGAGTCGCGCCTTTAATTTTATCCAGAGAAGCATAGATTTCATCGAGAGAAGGATATTCACTCAAAAGCTGAACAGCCGTTTTCTCGCCAATTCCTCGCACACCGGGAATATTATCTGATTTATCGCCACACAAGGCTTTATAATCAATCAGTTGTGAGGGTTTTATCTTCAGTTTCTCAACAACATTTTCCGCCCGAAATTCTGTGGTTTGGTTGCCTTTTCCGGGGGATAAATGCAACACGCTAATCTTTTCATCCCCATCAATTAACTGAAATAAATCTTGATCACCCGATAGGATTTTAACAAAATATCCCGCTTCAAGTCCTTGTTTGGCTAAAGTTCCAATCACATCATCTGCTTCATACCCCGCAGCCGTAACAATAGGAACATTTAACCCTTCTAAAACCTCTTGCAAATGGTGAATATCTTCGATAAAATCTTCAGGCGTTTCTGAACGATTGGCTTTGTAGGTGGCGTCAGCTTCGTGGCGAAAAGTCGGTTCACCTCGATCAAAAGCGATCGCTAAATATTGCGGTTTGTAAGTTTTAATCGTATTCAGCAGCGAGTTGAGAAACCCAAAAGACACGCTGGTAGGAATTCCCGTCTGGGTTCGCAGTCCTCCTGTGCGGCTTTTCGCAAACGCATAGTAAGCGCGAAACGCCAAAGAATGACCGTCAACTAAAATCAAAACCGGAGTATTTGCCACGTCGAACCCATTAGACAGCAATATATTTATTTTATAACATGGATTAAAAACCCGGTTTCTTGTAGAAACCGGGTTTTTGTGAGGTTTTTGTAGAAATCGGGTTGATTGTAGAAAAAAATTTAACCTCTCCCCCAACCCCTCTCCACCTCTCCCTAACCCTCTCCACCTCTCCCTAACCCTCTCCTACGAGGAGAGGGATTTGGTGTCCCTGGCGGGACTATTTATTAATGGCGAGGGGGGTAATAT
>NZ_LATL02000027.1 GCF_000972705.2 Limnoraphis robusta CS-951
GAGAGAGGAGCGTAATGAGGTGAAAGTCTCACGTTACGTTCTGAAGCCGAGCCAGAATGGTGACATATCTGGCTTAGGGCAACCCACTCCCGAACAGGAAAACCTGTTGAGGAGAACGTTAGGATGCGTGCGACTGGTGTACAACAAGGCACTGGCGGTACGAACCGAGGCTTGGTATGAACGCTTTGAACGGGTTGGGTATTCTCAAACCTCTTCGATGCTGACGGAATGGAAGAAAGAGGAGGAATTAGACTTCTTAAATGAGGTCAGTTGTGTTCCCCTTCAACAGAGTTTAAGGCACTTACAAACCGCTTTCAGTAACTTCTTTGCGGGTCGGGCAAAATACCCAAACTTCAAGATAAAACGTAACGGTGGCAGTGCCGAATTTACCAAGTCGGCTTTCAAGTTTAAAGAGGGTCAAGTCTATATTGCCAAGTGCTTTGAACCTTTACCCATTCGATGGAGTCGTCAACTTCCTACTGGTTGTACACCCTCAACAATAACGGTCAAATTAGATCCGAGTGGAAGATGGTTTGTTTCTTTGAGAATTGACGACCCAACAGACCACAAACTCAAGCCCGTCAATAAAAAAGTGGGGATAGATCTTGGTATCAGCAGTCTGTTTACCACTTCCGATGGAGTGAAGGTTTCTAATCCCAAGCATTACGATAAACTTTACAAAAAACTTCGGCTGGCTCAAAAATCTTTAAGCCGAAAAACCAAAGGCTCAAGGAACAGAGAGAGAGCAAGAGTTAAGGTAGCTAAAATCCAAGCAAAAATTGCTGATTGCAGGCGCGACCATACCCACAAGCTAACAACTCAACTAATGAGTGAAAATCAAACGATAGTAGTTGAAGATTTGGCTGTAAAGAACATGGTCAAAAACCATAAGCTAGCTAGAGCAATTAGTGATACGAACTGGGGAGAACTTGTCCGACAACTTACCTATAAAGCGGAGTGGTATGGGCGGGAACTGATCAAAATAGATCGATGGTTCCCTAGTTCAAAGCGATGTTCTAATTGTGGTTACATTGTAGAAAAAATGCCGTTGAATATCAGGGAATGGGATTGTCCTAAATGCAACTCTCACCATGACCGTGATATCAACGCAAGTATAAACATTTTGGCGGCAGGGCTTGCCGTGTCAGTCTGTGGAGCGACTATAAGACCGGAAGAGAGCAAGTCTCGGAAGGCAGGTGCTAAGAAACAGAAACCCAAATCGTAAGGTTTGGGAATCCCCTTCGTTTACGGAGAGGAGGATGTCAAGGTGTGAGTGCAATTGAGATGAGGTCGCAACTGGCGTTGTACTTAAAGCGAATGAGCGGAGTCTCCTGCACCTGGGAGATCAATCACAGAGTTGGGTTGCGGCTTGATAAGTTCACTCTACGAGTTTACATCAACATGATAGATTTAGACTTGGAGGTTGATTGTTCTGTCTAAACATACAGAGCCGTTTAGCAAAGGGCAATCCCCTCAACCGGATTAACAGGATTCATTCCACTTGCGATTAAGTCACAATGCTTGAATCTAATCTAGATCAAAATCTGCTCAATTCACAATGGCAATGTTGTCAAAATCAACAGGTACGCTCATGCTGATCGCTTAAGTTGGTTCGATCACAACAGGACAGAGGTAGAATAGTTTTTTCTCAGGTTATGGCGACGGAGCAACGCGGTTTGTAATTATTTAGGTTAATAGGTTTGATGTATGTCACCATCCATCTTAGCAGCTCGGGCAATTTTATTTAGATTTGTACGTCTTTTGATTACAATTACTATTGAGTCTTGGGTTTACAAAAGAGAGTTAGAAATCAGTCCCAAACAAGGAGTTGAATATGCTTTAATTATTAATATGTTTGCCGAAATCTGCGGAGGAGTTGTCTTTTCATTCACACAGTCTCTTGTCACGATTGATCTCGCTCGACATTTAGTGATCTATTTGATTTTAGATGACTTTCAACAAATAGCACCCGATGTTTTAATCCTGACCTTATTTTATTTTTTCATTTTCTTGCTCGCGAAATGGATGGGTCTATTGATCTTAAATGAGTTTGTTTTTGAAAAAGAGAATCGAACTCAAGAACCTGCAACAGATACCTCCGCTTTGGCAATGAATCAATGGGGGAATCAGTTAAAAGCGGTAACGAAAGCCCATACCATCAGTTACTTTCTAACCCTACTCTTTTCCATTTTTGAAATCCGTGTCTTTAACTTCTAGTAACCATGACCTGGAAAACGAATATAGATCGATTTAGAACTGTTGTGAATCCGGTAATGCCGCCGCGATTTATACATTGGAAAACGTTGCTCTTGGTGAGTATTGTCATTTGGGGTTTCTCCTTTATCGCAACGGATTATAATCAAGAGACAATTGCTGCTATCGGCTGGATACTCCTCACTATTAGTTTAGGTTGGCGAGCCAGCCAGCCGCCTTTTATCTTCGGAAGTTTTCCGTTAAGTCCTTGGCTGATTGCCACTTTAATTAGTCTACTCATCTATCAAAGAACCGATGAAACCGAACCCACTTTAGCTTTAAAAGTATGGCCGGTAATTGCGGCGATTTTGCTGGTGGTTGTGGAATGGTTAAAAAGTAGAAATCCAAAAAAATCCCCGCCCCTTTTGGGTCGAAAAATTCTATTAATTATCATCTTAATTCATCTCTTGCTGAGTTGCTGGATTGAGATCTATCTGCTAATTTTTCAACAGAGTGAAAATAGTCCCTATCTCAATCCGAACCGAACTCTACCCCGTGCCGCTTTTCAAGTCCCGTTATCTGAATCTATTCTGTTAGATGCTCAATTTAAGGAACAAATATTTTAAACTAGAGAAAAGGGAAATTTACGCAAGACAAGAAGGCAATGGTTATCCAAAAGTTAGAGAAATTACAATCTTTATTGAACGAGATGGAGCGGGCATTAATTGCCTATTCAGGCGGAGTAGACAGCACCTTAGTTGCCAAAATCGCCTATGATGTACTCGGCGATCGCGCCCTGGCTGTCACCGCGATTTCTCCGTCATTACTCCCTGAAGATTTAGAAGAAGCCCGCATTCAAGCCGCAGAAATCGGCATTCGTCATCAGGAGATCCAAACCCATGAAATGGAAAATCCTAACTATACTTCAAATCCGATAAATCGTTGCTACTTTTGTAAAAGCGAACTCCATGACAGCCTGAAACCGCTAGCGGTACAATGGGGATATTCCTATATCGTTGATGGCGTGAATGCTGATGATTTAAGGGATTACCGTCCGGGAATTCAAGCCGCTATTGAACGAGGAGTGCGATCGCCTTTAGCCGAAGTTGGTGTTAGTAAAGCCGAAGTGCGGGAAATCTCCAAATTATTAGATTTATCGGGATGGAATAAACCCGCTCAACCCTGTCTGAGTTCTCGCTTTCCCTATGGGGAAGAAATCACCCTCACCAAATTACAACGAGTCGGACGAGCAGAACTGTATTTACGGCGACTGGGATGGCAAAATTTGCGAGTTCGTTCCCAAGGAGATAGCGCTCGCATTGAACTCCCCCCCGATCAAATCAAAGAATTTGTATTCACAACAGATTTGTCACAATTGGTTAAAACCTTTCAGGAATTTGGGTTTGTTTATGTCACCCTAGACCTAGAAGGGTATCGCAGTGGAAAATTAAACCAAGTGTTAACGCCGGAAGTCCTGGGACGATCTTAAAAACTGTCCACAAAGTCTAGTCATAAAATGACCCTACCATAACAGAGATGGCAGGGAGCAGGCGACAGTTAAACGCTAACCCTATTGTCAGGGGAACTTCTGTAGAGACTATCGCCCGATGTGACAATTTGATGATCGTCCATATTCCCCAGGAGAAATACCGATCTCCTGCTTTCTACCCCCTCTCCTTCGTCCTGTGTCCGCCTACGCCTCTCGAAGAAAAGCTTAGAATTGATAAAAGACCTTATGATCTGAACTGACCTTCAGGTTAAAAAGGATAACTTAGTCCTTTGATTGTTTCAACATCATCCTAGTGTCGTACTCTACCCAGAACCCCCAACAGCTCGAACTCGACAAACTTTTTCCCTTTCAACTCGATCCGTTTCAGCTTGAAGCCATTGATGCTCTGAATGCGGGTAAATCTGTTGTGGTTTGCGCCCCTACAGGTTCGGGAAAAACACTGATCGGGGAATATGCCATCTACCGCGCTCTTAGTCGGGGAAAACGAGTTTTTTACACAACTCCCCTCAAAGCCCTGTCTAATCAAAAATTACGAGACTTTCGAGAACGGTTCGGGGTAGAGTACGACTAGGATTACTCACGGGCGATCTCTCCATGAACCGAGAAGCCGCTATTGTCGTGATGACCACCGAGATCTTCCGAAATATGCTCTACGGAACTCCCATCGGAGAAGTCGGGACTTCCCTCGAAGGCGTAGAAGCGGTTGTCCTCGATGAATGTCACTACATGAATGATCGCACTCGGGGAACTGTTTGGGAAGAATCAATTATCTATTGTCCCCCGGAAATTCAACTGCTGGCGCTGTCAGCCACTATCGCCAATAGCGATCAACTCACGGACTGGTTATGCAAAGTTCACGGGCCAACCGAACTGATCTATTCTGACTTTCGCCCCGTTCCCCTACAGTTTCACTTTTGTAACACTCAAGGACTCTTTCCCCTCCTCAACGAAAACGGTACGGATATTAACCGTCACCTCAAACCCAAAAAACGACACAATAACCGATACGACAACCGCCGCTCTCGTTTCCACACCCAACAACAGGGTCAAAGCTTGGTCAATGCCCTCAAGCAACTGCAAAAACAAGGCACTCTACCGACAATTTACTTTATTTCTAGCCGCAAAGGCTGCGATCGCGCTGTTGTCGATCCGAAAATTGAACGCCTTTCTTTTGTCAATTCCAGTGAAGCGGAACGTTTAGGCAGTGCCATTAACAGCTTTTTAACCACCAACCCCAAACTGAGAAATTTTAAATCTCTAGATGCTTTGTATCGGGGTATTGCCACTTACCATTTAGAACTGCCTCCGCCTTTTAGAATGTTTGTGGCGGAACTCTTTCGGCAAGGTTTAGTCAAGGTTCTATTTGTGCCTGAAACCTTGTATGTTCTCTATGAATTGCAAGAAGAAGAAATGCTTCCGGCGATTTATTTTATTTTCAGTCGCCGAGGCTGTGATCTGGCTGTCGAAGAATGTTTCTACGCTGTCCATGAACTTGGCTTTATTTCTCTGGTGAATGAAGAAGAAGCAGCACTGTTAAGAGAAAAAATTGATATCTTTGCCCATAACAACGATGTCTCAGCAACTCGTAGCATCGAACCGTTGTATTTGGGAATTGCCGCTCACCACGCTGGAATATTACCGACGTGGAAAATGTTAGTTGAGGAATTATTTACCCTGGGTTTAATTAAAGTCGTTTATGCCACCGAAACTCTCGCGGCGGGAATTAATATGCCTGCCCGGACAACCGTAATTTCTAGCCTCTCCAAACGCACTGATGAAGGAATTCGTCTATTGAAACCTTCAGAATTTTTGCAAATGTCAGGTCGGGCAGGACGTCGGGGAATGGACTTGTTAGGTCATGTTGTAACCGTACAAACGCCCTTTGAAGGCGCGGAAGAAGCCTATCATTTGACGACAAAAGAACCCGATCCCTTAGTCAGTCAGTTTACCCCGAGTTATGGCATGGTGTTGAATTTGCTGCAAACTCATAGTTTAGAACAGGCAAAAGCTTTAATTGAACGCAGTTTTGGTCAATATTTGTCTACCGCCTCACTTCAGCCTCAAGAAATTGAGATGCAGCAACTGCAAGCGGAACTGGCTGATATTGAGGCAAATTTGGGCTTAGAGGCGGGGAAAAGCATCGATGAGTTGGAAACTGTCATCACTCATTACGAGAAGTTACAAGCCCGTCTACGGGAAGAAAAACGCTTGTTAAAGCTTTTACAAGATCAAGCTGAGGAAACTCGAACTGCGGGGATGTCTCAGGCGCTGGTTTCTGCCGTGTTGGGTACAATTGTCAGTCTCAGAGGAAAACACGTCTCCAATGCCAGGAGTCCTGAAGACACACCCCTGGCGGCGGTATTAGTCGCTCAAACACCAAGTCCGGGTCAAGCCCCCTATTTTCTCTGTTTGGGTCAAGATAACCGTTGGTATGTGGTGGGGGCGTCGGATGTGGTGGCGTTGCATGGGGATATTCCTCGGTTAACAGCAGTTGATTATATGGATATTCCTGATATTCCCTATAAATTGGGTCAGAAGCGCAAAGGAGATACCCTCAGTGATGCGATCGCTCAACAAATTCCTGACGTTTCTCTGCCGGAAATTCCTCCAGAAGTGCAGCTTCAAATGCAGCAAGTTAGTGACATTGAAAACCAGTTAGAAACCCATCCGTTGTATGAATGGGGTAAACCCCAAAAGTTGTTAAAGCGTCGAGAACGTTGGACGGATTTGAATTATGAAATTCGGTTATTGCAAGCCGAAATTGAGGCAAATCAGGGTCATTATTGGCAGAAGTTTCTCGATTTGATCTTGATTTTACAACAGTTTGAAGCGTTAGATGAATTGCAACCGACTCGTTTAGGTCAGGCGACGGCGGCTTTGCGGGGAGATAACGAATTATGGTTGGGAATTGCTTTGATGTCCGGGGAATTTGATGATTTAGAACCGGCTGAATTAGCGGCGGCTTGTGCGGCGTTGGTGACTGAAATTTCGCGATCGGATACTTGGACAGATTATCAACTTTCACAACCCGTACAGGCGGCTTTAGAACGACTTTGGGGGTTGCGAAAAAATTTGATTAAGATTCAAAGTCATTATCAAGTGGAGTTTTTGGTCTTACCGGAACGTTGGGAACATCAAAATTTAAGTTCAATTATTGAACAATGGGGTCAAGGAATTGATTGGTTACAGTTAGTTGAACATACCAGTTTAGATGAGGGAGATTTGGTCAGGATGATTAGAAGAACCTTGGATTTTCTCTCACAAATTCCTCATGTTCCTCATTTGAATCCGATTCTTAAACAAAAAGCATCGGAAGCTAAAAAAATGTTAGATCGATATCCGATTAATGAAGATGTTGAATAGGAAATAAGGAAAAGACTTCTCAGAAACAGGGTTTCTTCAACTATCTTTTGATGATTGAACAAAGGTGATGGCAGAAACCGGGTTTCTCAAAGTGCTGGAAAGTTAGTCATTACCTGAAAGACTGCGATCGCTTTTCTATAAATTAAATAAAAAAAGAGCGATCGCCCTTTTTCAACGATTAATATAAGAAAGGCGATCGCATCTTTTTATTTGATTATCGTTGTGATCGCATCTTTTCATTCCCCTAGTTTCTAAGTAGAAGTACGGGAGATCGGATTAATTTAACCACCAAGAGACAAAGGAGTTGTGAACAATAACCTGCTTTATTTAGTTTTCATTCCTCAGAGTCGATCTACTGCAACAGATTGTGACTCTAAAATGCCTTTCTGATTGTTGATTCGATAATAAATGAAAGCTTTGACTCTATCTTGACCAATATATCCCGTTTTATTGGTTAAATGGAAAACCATATCAGAGTTTTCCAAAGGTTTTAAATCGATTGTTTTAGGCTCATTATTTATACAATAAACTACAGGATTTAAAACACCTTTTATTTCAATTTTATCAAGAACTATTATCTGGGTTTTCTCTTGAGGATTTTCTAGGCGAATCAATAGAGAAGCAAATCCAATATCTCGATTGGGATCAGGAGTTGCTCCAGAGGGAAGTCTCCTTTCTTCACGGACTGAGAGAGAAATAATTTTCATTTGTACACTTGTAGAAGCAAGAGATGGTTGAAATAATAAATTCAAGACTTGTGTATTGTCATGAATTTGAGAACTCAAAAACTGCATAAAAAAGATCAATGATAGAGCAATTAGACTGATTTTAATGAGCATATATAGCAGCCGCCAAGACGGTTAAGACGTTCTGATTTCCTAAAACCCTTGATTCTATACCCTTCTTCCCCTAGCCCCTTGGTATAAACAGAATTTGAGTCAGGGGCTATAAATTTAAAAATCATCTAAAAAAAGAGGATCTGGAAATATATGTTCCAGACTCTCTTTCTGGGAGTATTCTATTCAACTTTTACTCATCTTTAACTAAATTTTCTGGCCGGAAAGTTCAGGTTGTAAAGTGGTGCTACTTCCATATTCTGCTAGTCCACTGTTGGTCGTATAAGCCCAGGCAGTAAAACTTTGTGAAAGCTGAGATGCAGTTAGCTGTAATTGTCCTGGCTTGAATGTTCCATACAAGTGGCCCCCATTCACTCCCCAAGGGTTGTATAGAGTGAACTGCTGAGTTGATGAATTATAACCCACTAGGGTATATTCATGATTAGGAACAACATTTGATGCAACACCTGAATCTTTTGAAGCTACAGTAATCATGCTACCTGCGTTGAAAGCATTAATGATGGCATTGGTATTAACGATTCCACTAGGATCGTATACACTGCTAGTGATACGTCCTGTGATGTGAGGTATAGCATAGTAACCCGAACCATAGTCAATACCACTATAACTATTTGTGCCATCTTGCTGAATCCAACCAGACTGATTCACTTGAGCATAGGCTTTTTCCGCTAAGGCAACCCACAGTTCACCATTAGGTGTTTGAGCATAAGTCGGTGATCCTGATGAAGTCGGCAAATATCGATCCACAGTCACATAGTCTGTTACTCCACCGTTGTAGAAGCGAACAGTATAGGTGTTATCTCCATTGTCAATGAACATATTTTGAATTGTACTCGGAGAGCGAAATGCTGTCGCAGCTAAACTGGCTAGGTAGTAACAATCGTTAGCCGCACCTTGATCAATATCTTGGTAAGTTGCCCCGTTGACAAATAGAGAACCCGTGGCATATTGATAGGTATAAGGGGTACTCGGACGGTCAAGACCTAAAAACCACTTATTAATTAAGTTGTCCATCTGAGTTCCACTACTACCAGCAAACAAATTTCCCAGGGAACTACCTTGATAACGTTGGTTAGCGGGATCACTATTCACAATTTTATTCGAGAGAACACGAACAGAGTCTGGCATATTAAAACGACTGGCGTTATTGACTAAAGTTCGTAAGCTGGTCAATTCATTTGCATCAATCACACTGCCATCTTTAGCATCTCGCAAAATAGCGATCATGTCGTTACGATCTAGAACATTGTCAGAAGCCCGAGAACGAGCAATTGACTGTAAACCAGGGTCTTGAATGTTTTGGGCAAACCAGTCACTGCTGCCAGAGCTGGTAGAAAGACTGTAAGCTCCTGTGATCCCAGAAGAAAAACTGGTGACTCGAACTAAATAAGTTACACCCGACTGTGGTGTAAACGTTAACTCAGAATTGTTTGTCCCGTTAGCATCGTCGTTGTAAGTAACAACTGCACCAGTAGATTCATTGATGATTTGTACATAAGCGTCAAAAGCACTGGAGTTGAGGTTAACTTTCACCGGTTGACCAACAGTAACTCCCGTCAAGCGATAATCATCTTTGTAGGAACCAGTGCGAGTTGAGTTACTGGGGTCTGTGGTGCTTAAACTACCTGATAATGTTTGATTCACACCCATGTTAATGGCTGCGGCATCATTATCGGTAATTGTAACTGTGGCACTTGAGGTACTTCCCAAAGTGTAAGCACTGCTACTCGATAAACTCACAACTGATGTTTCTGAACCTTCAACGGTACTATCATCAATTACATTAACGGGTAGAGTTGCTGTGGTTGAACCCGCAGGAATCGTTAGACTGCCTGTAAGGTTACTATAATCTGTTCCTTTTGTCGCTGTTCCTGCAACAGTATAGTTAACAGTTAAAGCGTTAGCGGTGCTACCTGTACGGGTAATTGTAAATTGACCAGGGTTAGCGGTTTGTCCTGATATAGTTTCGGCAGCGCTGCTATCTGAGGCCGTAATTGTAACATTAGTGGGTGGAGTGGAAGTGGTAGAAAGACTGTAAGCTCCTGTGATCCCAGAAGAAAAACTGGTGACTCGAACTAAATAAGTTACACCCGACTGTGGTGTAAACGTTAACTCAGAATTGTTTGTCCCGTTAGCATCGTCGTTGTAAGTAACAACTGCACCTGTAGATTCATTGATAATTTGTACATAAGCGTCAAAAGCACTGGAGTTGAGGTTAACTTTCACCGGTTGACCAACAGTAACTCCCGTCAAGCGATAATCATCTTTGTAGGAACCAGTGCGAGTTGAGTTACTGGGGTCTGTGGTGCTTAAACTACCTGATAGGGTTTGATTTACACCCATGTTAAAGGTAGTGGTAGGAACAGATAGAGATAAGTTGTAATTTGTGTTAGCACTGCCATAGGGATAAACCTGAACATAGTAAGTGCCAGGACTTAAGCTTTGAGTGATAGATTCAGCCGTTGAACTACCATTACTTGAAGAGCTAATAATACTACCACTGCTATTGAGTAATTGCACATCTGCATCTGCACTTAATCCATTGAGAATCAGGCTAAGATTGCTGGTACTCCCAACATAAAAACGATAGTGATCATTGGTATCTGTACTACCAACCCAACCACTGAATGAGCGTGTACCATCCAGCGTTCCAATATCAAATGCAGTGCTTAAAGTATTATCCTGTTCAATAACAAGAGTTTGACCGTCTATAACAACGGTAGCGGTATCATCTTCTGCCTGAATTGCTGCCAGTTCAGTAGGGGTTAAGGTTTTGCCTTGAACAACTGCTGCAAAGTGTTCTCCCTCATCTCCAGGAGTATCTGAACTATTAAGAAGAGAATCAATAAAATGACCATATTCTTCTAAGCCAACATCAGCAATAACATCGGGGTTTTTAGTATTGGCTTCTAGGAATTCTTGAGCGAAATAAATTTTGGCATTTTTCTGATCAAAAGCCCCATTTCATCAGGCAATTTCTGGCTGAGATACGATTTCATTCTCAGGAAATTCAATCAACTCGCCCGTTAACCAATCTTGCTTTAAACTTTGGAGTTTTTCTGGATCTAAATTTTTCCCAAAAGCTTGCTCTATCTTGTCTACAAACTCAGGATCAGCAGCAAATATTTGCAGGATTTGCTTCATTTTTGAGAACCCTACATCTCTGGCTTGATCCAGGGAAGAAGCTGATACAAAATCAACGGTGGGAACTGTTGGCTCGACTGTCGCTGTTAGTAATGGGTTGGCTACTGGTGAAGAGATACAGCCGACAATCAGTTCCGAGTTAGTTTGTAACTCTGGAATCCTGGAATAGTTAGATGAAAGTAAGTTGCTGCTATCATCTTCCCCTGAAATTAAAAACATAAAACAGCCTCTTAACCTTGACTGGTTCTAAATTGTTATACTCAATGCCAATGTAATTTTTTCATAGTTGGTATTATTTACACTAGCCTTGAATACGATATTAAATCAACTTCCGCCTAAAAAGCCACAGTAAAAACACTGCTTTTTGAGAGATTTAAAAAGTATCAAAAATTGGCTTGTTCTCCGTAGAATTACTGAACCGATGGAGCAATCCATGATAGGCTATGAATTACACGCAACTGTTAAATAAATAATCCTCAACACAAATCAAAAAAAACTGAGATAATTAACATAAATAATCGGCGCTCGCCCACAACCCAAAACCCCTCAATCTGCAATCGCCTTCTCCCCCTCAACAATGTTGAGAAAATACATTGAAGGACAGGACGTGCCGTTGCATTAATCAAAGTTTAGACTGCCATTTCTGAGGGGCTGTCTGCGGGGGTCTCCCGCGCAGTTTATAAGCCCCGTCGTCACGGCAAATCTCGCGATTATGCCGGACGGATCAAAAGCAGGTTGGCTGAATTTGAAAATCCAGGTTAAAGTGTATTATTCAATACCAGGGTCAAGTCTCAAATCTGATGATTTTCTGTAATGCTCAAAAACTATCTTAACGGGGGGACTGGGGGGCTATAGCACTGCCTCCATAATCTTTGATTTGGGGGTAGGTACATGGACACCCCAGGTAAAAAGCGAGGCATTCGACCTGTCCGCTTTTTACAATCTCCGTATCAATTGTTAAACTTAATGACATAGAGTCAAAACAGCCATGTTGGTATTTGAGGCAAAATTACGAGGAACAAACGAGCAGTACGTCATCTTGGACGAGATGATTCGTACCGCCCTTTTTGTTCGCAATAGTTGCCTGAGGTACTGGATGGAGAACAAAGGGGTCAATAGATATGACCTCAATAAATACTGCAAAATACTCAGAGAACAATTTGAATGGTGCAAAAAACTTTCAGCGCAAGCCGGTCAAGCCAGTGCAGAAAGGGCTTGGAGTGCTATCGCCAGGTTCTTTGATAATTGCAAGAAAAAGGTTCCGGGCAAGAAAGGTTTTCCTAAGTTTAAGAAGCATCAAACTCATGGCTCAGTCGAGTACAAAGTTGATGGATGGGTGTTATCGGATGACCGATTAACCATTACATTTAGGGATGGTTTCAAAGCTGGAACTTTTAGAATGTGGGGAACTCGCGATTTACATTTTTACCAGAAAAAGCAGATTAAACGAGTGAGTGTTGTGCGTCGAGCCGATGGATATTATGTTC
>NZ_LATL02000028.1 GCF_000972705.2 Limnoraphis robusta CS-951
CAATAAGAGTGAAAATAGAATCTCTGTAGCTTGGGTAGAACGAAGTGAAACCTAACAGTTAAAGAAAGTGAAACTAAACAATTATCTTTCACTGTTGGGTTTTGTACCTCAACCCAACCTACACAATAAGAGTGAAAATAGAATCTCTGTAGGTTGGGTAGAACGAAGTGAAACCCAATAGTTAAAGAAAGTGAAACTAAACAATTATCTTTCACTGTTGGGTTTCGTACCTCAACCCAACCTACACAATGAGTTGAAAATTTTTATAACATTTTGGCTAAACAGTTGATTTTTGTGGCAAACTAAAGTATTACCATGATCTCCAGGCGTTAGATGAGGTGCAGCATGAATACAGACTTACTGCTTCAGCTTAAACGAGAATTTCAGATTTTAGTTGAACAGATGAAAATTGTCTTCTGTCCTCAGAATGATATCCAACCACACGCCTATGATATTCTACAGTTCAAAGTTCCGTTGCAAAACCTTCGGAGTCGTTTGCAGACGGAAAAACAAAATCATGCAAATTTTGGAGATTTGGATAAATTAGAAATTCTCTGGGCTGATGAACAAACCAAGCAAAAATGGCATCAAAAACGAGATCAGCAAGAAGAACTTTTAGAACGTTTATTGATCCATGATAATCTGCTTTTGTGTTTCAGTGACTTTATTCGATACAATTCTCACCGAGATCCTTTCAATCTAATTTCGCTTTTACATCATCTCCTCGAATTTATGGCGATTGATATTCGCCGCTATACTCACTTTCCCCATTTAGCGATCGCCTACGAAGGAATAGAAGCTTTACAGTCTAATATTAGACAGTTTATAAATCGTTTAAAAAAACAACTCACTCCCGCCGAAAAGCAAAAACAGAAAAGATTTTATTCTTTAATTTTAGAGTTAGAAGAATATCAGTCTATTATTCAACCGCAAACCGAACTATTTTCCCAAGAAAAAGCTGAGTTAGAACAGCAAAAGCAACAGTGGTATCAACAACAAGAAGAACTAAAAAACAGACAGCAAGCTGAGTTTGAACAACAAAAAGCTTGGTTAGAAGAACAAAAAGCTGCATTAAAGCGAGAACAGGAAGCGTTAATTCTGCCGAAAATAGACAGTTTTTCTCCCCTGAAGTCAGAGTTAAAATTAGATAAAAAACCTGCTAACCGCCCGAGAATGAGTTTAAGTCCCTTGCTATTATTAGCCTTTGTGACTGCGATTTTAGGCGGCATTCAATTCCTCCCAAAAGCCTCAGTCAACTCTCAACAAAAAATGAGTGTTTTGGCAGAAAATCAACCCCTTGAACTGCGATTAAAATCGGCTCAAGCTTTAGCAAGAGAAGCCAGCCAAACCGTAGAAAATCCACCTTTATCTTTAACTGCTTGGAAAGAAGCTCAAGGAAAATGGCAAGATGCGATCGCAGTATTAGAAGAAATGCCAGAAAGTCAAGTTAAATCAGAACCCGTTCAACAACAATTAGCAATTTATCAAGAAGATTATAACTGGGCGAGTCAAAAGTTAATTCAAGAACAAACGGCGATCGCAAATTTTAAAACGGCTCAAAAACTGGGTTTAGAAGCATCTGTTTTAGTGAAAAATCCACGTAATTCTTTAGAAGTTTGGCAACAAGCCCAAAACCAATGGCAAACCGCAATTAACTTACTAGAAACCATTCCAAATGATGCTTTAATTGCCCCTCAAGTTCAAGAAAAATTAGTCTTTTATCGGCTCAATTCTCAAGAAATCGAAAAACGAATTATGAATTATGAATGATCAATCTTCCCTGTCCCCTGTCCCCCGTTCCCTGTCCCCTGTCCCCGATCTTCAAGAATGAGAGGTAATGTAAAAAAATATTACGATACCACTAATATTGTGAACCTGACGCCTCAAAATACATCCGGTAGGTAGTAAAAATTGTTGGGCTACTGCTGTCCCAGCGAACTACCAGATTGGATCGTCAGGCAGGAAATGTAACTTTATGTTGCGATGCCACAAGCAGGGGCAACAGGTTAAAAAGCTGCAAGGCGGTACTGATCAGCCAAGTTGAGTGTCAAACGGCATCAGCTAGTCCTCTTGACAGGACAGCACTTAACAGGGTTTCATTCGGGTTAACCCCAAAAAATGATCAACCGCGACAACCCGACAAAGGTGAGTCGAGGGTTGAATCAAGAACACGTTAGCTAAAACTCTTTGGTAAAAAATGAGTATCGTCACTAAATCCATCGTGAATGCAGATGCTGAGGCTCGTTATCTCAGCCCTGGTGAGTTAGATCGAATCAAGGCATTTGTAACCTCTGGTGAGCGTCGGGTTCGTATCGCCGAAACCATGACCGCAGCTCGTGAGCGCATCATCAAAGAAGCTGGCAACCAACTGTTCCAAAAGCGTCCTGATGTTGTTTCTCCGGGTGGAAACGCCTATGGTCAAGAAATGACTGCAACTTGCTTGCGTGACTTGGACTACTACCTCCGTCTAGTAACCTACGGAATCGTAGCAGGTGACGTTACTCCCATCGAAGAAATCGGAATCGTGGGCGTTCGTGAAATGTACAAGTCTCTCGGTACCCCCATCGAGGCTGTTGCAGAAGGAGTTCGCGCTATGAAGAGCGTTGCTACCTCCTTGCTGTCTGGTGAAGATGCTTCCGAAGCCGGATCATACTTCGATTATTTAGTCGGTGCAATGTCATAGGATGATCTTTTGCTCCCCTGGAGCGAACATTCAAGAATCTTAGATTCAGCAGCAACACTTAAGGAATTATAAAGCCAATCATGCAAGACGCAATTACCGCCGTAATCAACTCCTCTGACGTTCAAGGAAAGTACCTGGACTCCAACGCTCTCGATAAGCTGAAAGCTTATTTCGCCACTGGTGAACTGCGCGTTCGTGCTGCAAGCACCATCAGCGCTAACGCCGCTTCTATCGTTAAAGAAGCAGTTGCTAAGTCTCTGCTGTATTCAGATGTTACCCGCCCGGGCGGAAATATGTACACCACTCGTCGTTATGCAGCTTGCATCCGCGACTTGGATTACTACCTGCGTTATGCTACCTATGCAATGTTAGCTGGCGATCCTTCTATCTTGGACGAGCGTGTACTCAACGGTTTGAAAGAAACTTACAACTCTCTGGGTGTACCCATCGGTTCCACCGTGCAAGCCATTCAAGCCATGAAAGAAGTGACTGCTGGTTTAGTCGGCGCTGATGCTGGTAAAGAAATGGGCGTTTACTTCGACTACATCTGCTCTGGCTTAAGCTAGAACTGTTTAAGAAGACGAACCTGTTCAACAGGGGTGTAGAATTTTGAATCGATTCTTTCCTTTGTTGAGTATTACTCAATCGTCTACAGCAAGGCTAGGGAAGTCCGTTGTGAGTGCTAGAGTGCTAAAGGCTTGTCTGAGTGAAATGATGAGTTTTCGTGAGCTAGTATTGACTCTGTGACTCCCAGCCTTCAATCGTTTAAAAAAGACTGTAAAGACTGGGAATTCTATTTTTGGAGAACCATTACCATGAGAATGTTTAAAGTCACGGCTTGTGTTCCGAGCCAAAGCCGTATCCGCACTCAGCGAGAATTACAAAATACCTACTTTACCAAATTAGTTCCTTACGATAACTGGTTCCGTGAACAGCAACGGATTATGAAAATGGGCGGTAGAATCGTTAAGGTTGAATTAGCGACGGGTAAGCCTGGAATGAATACAGGATTGCTGTAAGTATGTTCCCGCGCCACAACCCAAAACGGGTTTGGCGAGGGATGAGATCGGTTCGATCTCCCTACCGAACGACGAATCTCAGACTTTCAATTCTAATTCCTTTGTTATATCTTTTTGAGTTGCTCTCGTCAGCTATTATAAATGGGTGTAGCAGGACTTTGGCGGGAGATGCAGATGAAAAATTGGGAATTTCTGCTTCAAAGAGAAGGAGATACAACTTGGCTTCCTCTGGAAACTCCAGATGTGGAGATTTTAGAAGGGCGTTATCGGGTTGTCGCTCGTTCCGGTTATCCGAACGCTAAGATATCCGTCCGCATCACTCATCATGCTCTAGAAGAAACCCCTCCGGTTCGGCGTGTTCAAACTCGCACCACCAATACCTCAGCCGAGGGATTATTGATTGTTATTCCCTACACTCGTCTGAAGCCCGGAATCTGGGATCTGTCCTGTGATCCTCAACTTCAGCCCACTCTCGTTAGTAAATCTTCTGATAATTCGGTTAAACTGCGGGTTCTCTCCAATGACTCTGAACCGTTAGAGCAACTCCCCCGCATTGATGAATCTTTGAGTTCCGACTCAGAATTTGAAACTCCCGATCTGTCGGAAAGTTCAGAAGAAATGACACAGACGACTTCTTCCGATAAACCCTTAGTTGAAGTCATTGATCAACGTAATACCACCTCTGAAACCCAACCTCCATCCCCCCAACAAGAGTTAACCGCAACTCCACAGACGGAACTCTCAAGCGATGATTCTGAACAAGCCGAAGCCTTGGATGTCTCACCCGTTTCCATCGTTGATATTGAATCGCTCAATGGCGATGATCAACCAGCCGTTACGCCCCAGTCGCCATCTCATTCGGGAATTGTTGAGGTACAACTCACCCTCGAAAAAGAATCCTACGTTGCCAAATTAGGACAGGCTTTGTTAATTTCTGGACGGGTTGAAGACGCTGAATCTTTTGAACCCTCAAATAGCCAACCCCTAGAACAGTCCATTGATCAGCCTTGTTTGCACGTTTATCTACGCGATCCGCATAATTCTAATATTTTACTGCACGTCCAACAGCCAATACCCCTATCAATTATCCCCATCCCCTTTTCCTGTTTAGTTTATCTTCCCTTTGAATGTAAAACTCGCCTGATTTTGGGAGAAATTATGATTTCTAGTAACGGTGTTCCTGTTACTAGCCATCTATTTACCATCGCCACTCAAGTGGAACATCTTCTCGACGCAATAGGAACTGACGTCAGTCCTGAAGAACAGATCGAGATCATAACCGATGAATCTGATCCGGTTGAAGCGACAACTCGCTTACATCTGATCGATCCAAACGCCCTTCCCGAACCTGAACCAATATCAGAACCTTATTCTCGTCGTCCTACCGTTCCCGTTATTCAAGCCAATCCTCAAACCAATCAGCCCTTAACAACAGCGTCTTCTCTAGAACTCCCAAGCTTTGGTCATTTTCGCTCTGAGAATGCAAATCCTCCTGTAGAGGTGACTACTTCCTCCAAGAAAACAACTTCCGCTTCTTCTGAGTTGGCGGATGCGGAAATTCTCACCCCAACTGAAGAACCCTTGATGGCGACGAGCGCCTTTGAAGATGACTCCGACAGCAATGAAGAAAGTCAGTTCGTTCAAGTTTCACCCGTTGATCCGGCTTTTCAATCCTTAAATCTTGAAAATCGCTTTTGGTCACGCTTAAACGCTCTCGCTCAAGATCGAGACTTGTCTCAATGGATGAAGCAAGCCAAACCCACACCAATGCCTGAAACCTCCTTTATGCAAACTCGGGCTGAATCTCCCGAGACGGCTGTTGCTTCCCCATCGGTTCAAGCTGATCCGCTTTTTGTTCCCCTCGAAGATGATTTAGAATCTCAAGAAATTGTGGTGGATGACGAAGCCGTTGATGCGTCACCGTTGTCATATTCCCGAGAGCGAACCCTGCGGTTGGTAGACTCTCATCCCACTCAAGCGTCAACCTCCGAAACTTCAGCAACATTATCAGAAGATGAACCGATTGCACCTCCGATTTTAGAAATCATTAATCCAGAAATTATTGCAGGTCGAACGGTGAAAGTTCGGGTGCGTATGAATGAGAATTTACCGCGAATTTATGTCAAAATATGGGTGTACGATCGCCAATCTCGGACTATTGTAGACGGGCCGCGCTGGTTAACTGAGTTTTCACCGAATGGTTTTAACCAAATTGAAACAACGGTGAACTTAGAGATTGCTTACGGTAGTTTAGAGGTTCAATTTGAGGCGATCGCAGTTGAAATGCAGACTCAACGAGAAAGTCATAAAGTCATCGTCGAACGTTCTGTGATTCCTCCGGCGGCTCCAACTTTACCTCTAGAGGAGAAATGAGTTGAGAAAAGGTCTTGACAATTCCCGATCTACAGACACTCAAATCCTCTTAAGTCAAGTGGGCGATTTTCTAGTCAAATAGCAAGATCGTTTCGAGTTTCTTTCTTTTTAAGAGTCTGTTTTTAAACACGCACTCATTTTTGATGGGTAAAATTCGTTATCCTACGGGTTTTACCTGGGTTTTATAGCACTACGCAAATTGGTTAGGACATTTTTAGATTCTGAAACCCTTTCATAGTCTGCTGATCCGGTGTTCCCTGTTCCCCGTTCCCTGTTCCCTAGCGCGTAGCGCTATAACAGTTGAAAAAAACGAGTCGATTCATCTCATCTGATCCTCATCGGATTTGAGATCCATCTCGATTTTTAAATAAGCATTGAAAATTTTTTGAGGAGTTTAAACATGGTACTGAAACACTATCAATCCTTTCAAGATCAAGAGGATATTGGGCGTCAAGTTCATCAAGTTTTTAATCAACCCGAACAGTGGGGAAATTCTCATCCTCAAGTTCCGGTTATTAAGTTGAATGAAGCCGAAGATACGATTGTTGTCAAAGCGATCATACCCAGCTTAGATGAAAAAAGTTTAGAAATGCAAGTGACTCCGGAATCAATTGTACTTTCAGGAAACTTGTATCATCGTCAACGCCAAACAGAATCCCCATCTAACGAGCGAAAATTTAGTCAAAAGTTTCGCAAAGTGATCGCCCTTCCCCAACCCATCCTCACTCCAGACATCAAAACCAACTATGTGAATGGTATTTTGACTCTGATTTTACCCAAAGCTTCCTAAGCAATCAATCAAACTGAGATTTTCCTAGTTTTCTTCTTGAATTGACTCGCAGAATTTGAAACAACGCGAATCTTATCGTTTTCAATCGGAGCAAATTCAAGATTTCTAGGATTTAAAAACCTCAATAATTATTAGATGTCCCGTCAACTCGCTTGGCGGGATTTTAATTGCAAATTTTTTTTATTTATGGGTGTCATTTGTGATGAATACTCGATTAACAAAGCTGTTGATGATTTTAACCGGATTTAAAACAGACAGTCTGTATTAGAGAGTGGACACACTAATACGGACAGACTCATGCGGTTCTACACTTTCATCCTGTTATTCAGCGTCCTCTCAATAGTTTGGGCTAATGCAACTAAAGGTGTCAAAGCGGGTTCATGGTTGCTCGTTCAAGAGAGCGGTGAAGTTAGCTGTACTACTAATTGTCCTGATCCTAATCGCGGAAGTGGACGCTAATCTAGAACGTCATCAAGAAGTAACAAAGAGAGATTTGTTCAAGCGGATTGAGGGAATTGATTTTTAACTTTTTCCTGATCAGATCACAAGGTAACTGTACTCAGATGTGACCCCTCTAGCCCTGCTAAAATCTGCTTTAGTTTCTGTTTTTAGCTTACTGTCTTCTAGCTTGGTCGCTTTTTCCCCATTTTTCCAACAAGTTTCTCTTGCTGAATCGCCGCTCAATAGCAAACTCGAATTGTTTCCGGTTCCATCCGATTTAAAGGGGTCTTTCCAAGAACAAAACGAACAGAACACAGAAGATTCTACACCAGATGCGAGTCGAGGTGAGAGTCGTCGAACTTCATTGATCGATGTGTGAGTGGATACCCCAACCGACACGCAAGTAGGTTGGGGAGGAAACGAACACCAACTATAGCAGAAATCAGGAGACACCCAACGGGATAGGCAGTTGCTCCTCGACGGAAACCGCCAAGTCCGCACTGCCTCACCGAGACTGGAGACAGAATTGAAACCTTTATCAGAAAAGGATTTGACAGAAAAACAGTGTCCTAATCAACTCTTTCTCTGCTATAATTAACATTTGCTTGCCTGGAATTCGCTTTCCTGTTGACAAATCAACCCAGTGGCACGAGCAAGCAACACCACTTTGGACGCTGTAAATTGTCCGAGTCTTTTCCAATTGAGATCGGACACAGAAATTTGTTTTGCCGTGTCCCCCGAACACCATCCGTAATAGGTTTTTCCGGTTTTTTCCGCCTTGACAAAATCTCCTTTTCGGATGCCGTGACGGGTTGTTGTACCTCCATATTTTCGTCTTACTCCACCTAATGAGGGAACCATCAAGTGTAATTGACGACGACTAATTGGAGGGCGACGAATAACCGTAAACGGTGCATTCGTTATCGTTACAACACCCTCCCAATGACCGTAGTGGTGTCCGGTTTGATATCTGGTAAAAGCGTGAGCCGCCAGTGTAACGCCATCAACAGCGTGAGTGGCTGGAATT
>NZ_LATL02000029.1 GCF_000972705.2 Limnoraphis robusta CS-951
TAACAACAGGAATAAAGCTAGACTGAGACTTGCAAAAGCACATCAAAGAGTGGCTAACATTCGCAAAGATACAATTCACAAACTCACCTCATGGCTATGCAAAAACCACGCAGTTATCGGGTTAGAAGACTTGAATGTTTCTGGGATGATGAAAAATCATAAATTAGCGGGTGCTATTGCCGATTCTGCTCTTTATGAAATTCGCCGCCAAGTCGAGTATAAGTCCGAGTGGTACGGCTCAGTAGTAGTTTTTGCTGACAGATTTTATCCGTCAACTAAGACCTGTTCAAATTGCGGTCACGTTCAAGAAATAGCACTGAAAGAACGAGTTTTCAACTGTCAGGCTTGCGGTGTAAGCATTGACCGCGATTTGAATGCTAGCCTAAATTTATTACATTATGCCGAGGGCTTCTCGGTAAAAAGCCTGTCTGACCGGGTGCTGCCGACAGTCCGGGGTGATGCAGCGCAAAGTCCGATCTCGGCGGAAACCGCTCGAGAAGGAACTTTGCAAGACAGGAACGAAACATTAATACGGTTTATACCGTGTTATATCAGTTTTATAAAGCAGAACAGAAGTTAGACCCAATCAGACGGGGTAGGGATAGGGGAAGCTTCAACAGCCGGGAAAACCCGTCAACACCCACTCCCTTTATTTGTTCCGTAGTCCTTGGTAAAATCTCCTGCTAAACATCTCAAATGCCTGATAGAGAAAGTCAAGAATTGACCAGAACCCCCCCAAAAAAGCCTGTAAATATAAATAGGGACAGATGCCCCACTCATTAAACTTATGCTGATCAGAGGAGATAGAATATGCAGCAGTTGACGTCTCAAGCCCTTGAACAAGTGATACCCCCACCCACTCAGACCTCAATTTTAATCATTGGGGGAGCAGAAGATAAAGTTCATGGACGTGAGATTCTGCAAACCTTTTTTAACCGAGCAGGCGGAGTGAAGGCAGAACTTGCCATTATTCCATCGGCATCCCGAGAACCCGCTCTTCAAGGCGAACGTTATCAAAAAATTTTTGAGGAGATGGGGGCTAAAGAGATCAGGATCTTTGATATTCGCGAACGCCATCACTGCGAGAACGCTGAATGGAACTCTTTCCTAGAATCCTCCTGTACAGGGGTGTTTATGACGGGTGGAGATCAACTCCGCCTGTACAGTTTGCTGGCCGATACTCCCCTAATGAGCAAAATTCGGGTGGCCGCTCGTGAAGGGAAAATAGCGCTCGCTGGAACCAGTGCAGGGGCAGCCGTAATGAGTCATCACATGATCGCAGGCGGAGGCAGTGGAGAATGCCCTAATCGTTCCCTGGTCGATATGGCAACGGGTTTGGATATCATACCCGAACTGATTGTCGATCAACACTTTCACAACCGCAACCGTTTGGGTCGCTTGATCAGTGCGATTATCTCTCATCCCGAATGTCTGGGCTTAGGGATAGATGAGGATACTTGTGCCATGTTTGAGGCTCAAGAAAGACTCAAAGTGATTGGCAAAGGCACCGTCACCATTATCGATGCCACTGAAATGTGTTATACCAACGCCTCTAAGGTGGGAGCGGCTGATCCGTTGAGTTTGTTTAATTTGCGAATTCATATTCTCTCTCACGGTGATCAATATAACATTCGCACCCGGGTTCCGACAGCAGCACCGAGCTTGTAGATCACAACGACTCGAACCTCATATTTTTTCCCAAAGAAATGGAACAAAAGGTGCTGCTGAAATGGTAAGGCTCAGGGAGCTGCAGGTAGACAACCGATCCAAAATTGACGGTCAAACTCCTGTAGCCCCTATAACCCTCGCCAAAAATCTAACTGAATTTTTCTAGTCATCAAAAATTTGGGGTCTGAAACCCCGTCCTTTAGGACGGCTTTACATGGTAAAATTGAATTGGTCAACGACCCACCCGAGACGATGGATCAGACAGCCACGATGAGCGAAGTTCAGTATTTTTAACTGACGACGCAGCAAAATCGGTAGACTCAGGAATTGATGAAGGGGCAATGGATAGGCACATCCCCACCAATCACAGCAGAAGAGAATTCCTTTGAGGTTCTCGACACATAGAACCGCAGGACTTGCGGGGATAGTCTGTGGAGCGAACGTAAGACCATAAAACTCCGAAGCGGGTAGAGGCTGTTGCTACGAAGCAGAAACCTAAATCGTGAGGTTTAGGAATCTTCGCCCTTTGGGGCGGAGAGGATGTCAAATTGCTCAACTGTTCATCAAGAACAGTTACGATGTATTTTAAAGTTAGAAATTGATAAAAGTAGAAGTATCACTCTGGAAAATTCCGGCATCACCCACTCACAGACAGATATGAAAATTCTTAAAGTCCTGACATTACGCGGCCCTAACTACTGGAGCATTCGACGGCACAAGCTGATCGTCATGCGCCTTGACCTCGAAGACCTTGCGGAACGCTACTCGAACGATATTCCAGGCTTCTACGAAGGTCTAACTTCTGCACTCCCCAGCTTGGTAGAACATCACTGTTCCCCTGGAGTCAGAGGCGGGTTTCTCAGTCGGGTGCAACGCGGCACGTTAATGGGACACATCATCGAACACGTCGCCCTCGAACTCCAGAACTTGGCGGGAATGTCAGTCGGGTTTGGTCGGACAAGAGAAACCGCCACACCCGGAATTTTCCAGGTTGTCTATGAGTATCAAAGTGAAAATGTCGGTCGCTATGCAGGTCGAGCCGCCGTGCGACTGTGCCAAAATATCGCTGAAACCGGAACTTATTCTGCTGAAGAACTCAACCAAGATATCGAAGACCTCAAAGAACTCAAAGCTCAAGCGGCTCTCGGCCCAAGTACCGATACCCTCGTCGGTGAAGCCGAAGCCAGAGGCATTCCTTGGTTAGAGTTGAATACCCGCTTTATGATTCAACTCGGCTATGGGGTTAATCAAAAGCGCCTTCAAGCCACCTTGAGCGGGAATACCAGCATCTTAGGCGTTGAACTGGCCTGCGACAAAGAAGGCACTAAACAAATTCTGCGAAATGCCGGGATTCCTGTCCCTAGAGGCACCGTGATTCGCTACTTTGATGAGTTGAAAGATGCCGTTGATTTTGTTGGGGGTTATCCGATCGCCATGAAACCCTTAGACGGAAATCATGGTCGAGGCATTACCCTCGATATTAACCTTTGGGAAACCGCCGAACAAGCCTATGATCTCGCAAGCACCGCTTCTAAAACCCGCAGCGTGATCGTAGAACGTTTCTATCAAGGTCGGGACTTCCGGGTATTAGTCGTGGCTGGAAAAGTCGTCGCCGTTGCCGAACGAGTACCCGCTCATGTGATTGGGGATGGCCGCTCAACCGTCGAAGCCTTGATCGAGGAAACCAACCGCGACTCTCGCCGAGGCGATGGACATGATAACGTTCTGACTCGGATTGAAATCGACAAAACCGTTCTCTCTCTCCTCCAGGCTCAAGGCTACGATTTAAACACGGTATTACCAGACGGAAAGATCTGTTTCCTACGGGCTACCGCCAACCTCAGCACTGGGGGAAGCGCGATTGATCGCACCGATGAAGTTCACCCCGAAAATATCTGGCTGTTTTCGCGAGTGGCAAAAATCATCGGCTTGGATATTGCCGGAATTGATGTCGTTAGCCCCGATATTAGCCGCCCCTTACGAGAAGTAGACGGGGTAATCGTCGAAGTGAACGCCGCACCTGGATTTAGGATGCACGTCGCCCCCAGTGAAGGTTTACCCCGGAACGTGGCAGGGGCTGTGATGGATATGTTGTTCCCCAGCACTCAACCCAGTCGCATTCCTATCTTGGCTGTGACGGGTACCAATGGCAAAACTACCACCACTCGTCTACTGGCTCACATTGTCAAACAAACGGGTCGTATGGTTGGTTATACCACCACAGACGGGACTTATATTGGTGAATATCTGGTTGAATCTGGCGATAATACAGGCCCCCAAAGCGCCCAACTGATTCTCTGTGACCCGACGGTGGAAATAGCAGTCCTAGAAGCGGCTAGAGGCGGCATTCTGCGATCGGGTTTGGGGTTTGATGTCTGTGATGTCGGTATTGTCTTGAACGTGTCGGCCGATCATCTGGGTATTGGTGATATTGATACCGTTGAACAACTCGCCAAAGTCAAGAGCGTTGTTGCTGAGTCCGTCATGCCGAAAGGTTACGCGGTTTTGAACGCCGACGATCCGTTAGTCGCAGAAATGGCCGAACGCACCAAAGCCCAAGTCGCCTATTTCTCCATGAACCCGGAAAATGAAACCATTCTCAAACATACGGCGGCCGGAGGGTTGGCTGCGGTTTATGAAAATGGCTATCTTTCCATCCTCAAAGGGGACTGGACGCTACGGATCGAACAGGCGGTAAATGTTCCCCTAACGATGGGCGCTAAAGCCCCATTTATGATTGCTAATGCAATAGCAGCTTGTTTGGCGGCTTTTGCCCAAGGCATCAAAATTGAACACATTCAACAAGGTTTGTCTACCTTTGTCGCCTCTACCTCTCAAACTCCAGGACGCATGAACCTGTTTAATATGGGCAGCTATCACGCCCTGATCGATTATGCTCATAACGCGGCCAGTTATGAAGCGTTAGCAGGCTTTGTTCGCAACTGGGAAGGGGTGCGAATTGGGGTTGTGGGTGGCCCTGGCGATCGCCGCGATGAAGATTTTGTCACCTTGGGACGACTGGCCGCTGAGATGTTTGACCAGATTGTGATTAAAGAAGATGATGACACCCGAGGACGGGAACGAGGAAATGCCGCCGAGTTGATTCGCCAAGGGGTTGAACAGGTATTAAGTCGTGTTCCTGATCCCCGAGTCACCCATGAAACGATTCTCAATGAAACCCAAGCGATAGAAACCACGCTTGATCGCGCTCCAAATGGCGGTTTAGTGGTGATTTTACCGGAAAGTGTGAGTCGGGCGATTAGTCTGATTGAAGCCCGGAACCCGATTAAGGATTCTCTAACAGGTCAAAACGGTACGTCCGCTCCCTATTCTACAGACTTGAAACCCTCCCAGGTGTAAGTTTTAAGGCGGTTTGATTCGGGCTGGAAATTTTTCTGACCTCTCCCCCAACCCCTCTCCACCTCTGGCTACCCTCTCTATCCCCCCTGCCCCCCTTTGAAAGGGGGGTTAGGAGAGGGAAAAGGTGTCCCTAATGGGACTATTGTTTAATGGCGAGGGGAGAAAAATTCTTATTAAGAAAAGGGTGATATTTCTAGATATCACCCTTGAGCGATCGCTCATTTTCTAGAAGAAAGCGATCGCCTCAAAACCTCTAAACAGTCATAAAATCGCTTGATGTTAGAGTAGTCGTATCAAATCCATTGACAATAGCCAATACCTCCGAAGTTGCTGTCAGAATAATCTGATTGCCCGAGAAACTTAAATCGTTGAAACTCAAGCCACTCGCTAACTCGAACTCATCTGGAGTTTGGAAGTCAGTAATCGTATCGGTACCTTTGCCAGCAGCCAAGACAAAAATATCCGGTCCGTTACCACCCGTTAATAGGTCGTTGCCGAGACCCCCATCAAGGAGATCTGGGCCGTTATCGTTACCGTCACCACCGAGGGTATCGTTACCCGCACCGCCATAAAGTTCGTCTGCGCCATTACCACCTGAGATCAAATCATTACCCGCAGTGCCAGTCAGAGTATCTTTGCCATTGCCACCAAAGAAGTTATTACCCACTGTTACCGTCACAGTACCAATATCTGTAGCGATGCCGTCAGAAACGGTGTAATCAAAAGTGGCATTACCACTAAAGCCTGTGGCGCTCGTAAAGACCACATCGCCATTAGTATTGAGACTAACAGTGCCGTTAATGGCGTTGCCCACAGCAGTTATCGTGAGGGTGTCACCATCTGCATCGGTGTCATTGGCGAGTAAGTCAGCAGCAGGGATAGTTTGAGCTGTATTCAATGCTCCAGTAGCACTGTCATCATTGGCTACAGGAGGTTGGTTAGCAACAGCAGGAACATTCTCGAAGTACAGGGTATTGCCATCAGAGTTCCCAACAAAAGCATCGAGATCCCCATCCCCATCGACATCAGCGAAAGTTGGACTAGCATAATATCCCACATCCGTCAGTCCGAAGGGGTTGGTGAGGGGGGTAGCAAAGCTGGGGCTACTGGCTGAACCCGTGTTCTCGAAGTATAGGGCATTGCCATAAATATTCCCCACAAAAGCGTCGAGATCCCCATCCCCATCGACATCAGCAAAGGTGGGGCTGGCGGAACCAGGGATACCAGGACTTCCTACTGTCGTCAATCCGAAGGGGTTGGCGATAGGGGTAGCAAAGCTGGGGCTACTGGCCGAACCTGTGTTCTCGAAGTATCGGGTATTGCCAGCAAAATCCCCAATAAAAGCATCGAGATCCCCATCATTGTCAATGTCAGCCAAGGTAGGAGAGGAATAAAAATCCGGTGAACTACTTAGTCCGAAGGGGTTGGTAACAGAAGAGGCCAAACTGGGACTACTCAGAGTTCCTGTGTTCTCGAAGTATAGGGCATTGCCATACTTCTCCCCAACAAAAGCATCGAGATCCCCATCCCCATCGATGTCAGCGAAGGTAGAGGAAGCAAAAAATCCCACATTCGTCAGTCCGAAGGGGTTGGTAACAGAAGCGGCCAAACTGGGACTACTCACAGTTCCTGTGTTCTCGAAGTATAGGGTATCGCCATCACCATTCCCAACAAAAGCATCAAAATCCCCATCCCCATCAATGTCAGCGAAGGAGGGGGAAGCAAAAGTTACCGCATTCGTCAGTCCGAAGGGGTTGGTTACGGGAGATAAAAAATTTGGGTCAGCCATGATTTTTGATTCCTCTAATTTGACAAAATTTCAGGTTTTCACAGATGTGACTAAGAACTCAGTTGCTTAAGGGCAACATAAGAATGAGTCACCTCGGTTAAATAGGGTTCTAAATGTTTATCAACAAACTGCAACATTGCTGGATTATCCTGGGCTACCGCAAACACACAGTAAGGTACTGAACTGTCCACTTGACGGAGAATAGACTCCGATAACAGAGAAATTCCCCGTCCTAAGCGCTGAAACCGTTTGTCCACAAACATCGTCGAATAACGAATTGCATCACTAGCAACTCGATGAGTTACCATCCAACCCACCAGTTGAGAGTCGTAGCGCAACCCCAAGCTGTTAATGGGTTCAGCCGGGGTATTGCTAAAAGGACTCAAGGGGGTTGGATAGTCAAGGGTTTCAACTTGTTTTTCATCTGCATCAGTTAGTTCACTCCAAGGAAAAATAGTAAATTTGTTCGGTAAAGGATATTTCCCCAACCAAGGCGCTTGAGATACCTTCTGTGTTGTGGTTTTCCCTAACAAAAAGTTGACCTGTGGCGGTTGCCAATTTTGCCGCAATAGTAGGGGTTCAAGGGCTAAAGTTGTGGTAGAAGTGGATTTGTAAAGCAGTTTCAACTGCTGACAACCCAAACTCCTCAAACCGATTTCCAGATTCTCGATTAAACCTGTACCTATTCCCTGCTGGCGATGACTGGGTAAGACAAACAAAGAAATCACTTCCGCTTCAAGCGCTGTTTGGGGTTGAAGGGAAAACACCTCCGCTAAAACTAACCCCACCTTCTCCCCCGCAACTTCTGCTAACATCCCGACTAAGTAGCCTCTGGGTTGTTTGCGACTCCAACGGGTTTGAATTTTGGGAAAAGTAAGGTCATTGTAGGAAATTGACTGTTCAACGGTTAAATTCTGTAAAGGGCGATACTGAACTGAAGATTTTTCTTCACCTGTCCCTGCAATCTTCTTAAACGCTTGCCGTAACCCTCCATTAGTTGAATTAGCTCCCCAACCTAATTTTTTGAGAATGGGTTCTAAAGCTACCTCAGTTAAAGCAGTGGTTTGATAAGTTAGAGATAATTTTTGACAACCCTGTTGTTTTAATTCTTGTTCCAGGTGAATCAGTAATTTAGTCCCAATTCCCTGACGGCGACACTCAGGTAACACCAGCAAAGAAATAATTTCCGCCGTTTCCTCACTGATTCGTTCTGCGATCGCAAACCCGACTAAAGACCCCTCAACCGCCGCCGAAATTCCCAGTAATTCACCTTTTGGGGGTTGGGTCCCCCAGCGCTGCTGTAAACTGGGATAAGTCAGGCGATCGTAAGTTAAGGCGTTGCTGGTATTAAGATGATAAACTCGCTGATATTTAACCTGAAGTTGCCGTCGAGATTCTTGGGGTAAACCTGCTACAGGAGGCACTTGACCGATACTAGGTCGTTCTACAGTGGGTTTAGTAGTGACAATTCCCCCAGAATTGGGAAACGTTACTAAGCGCTGCACATCATCTCCTTGTAAACCCAAAGCTTGGGCTTGACAAACTCCCGGCAAAACGACGATATCAAACAATTCTTCAATCGTTTGCCCAATGTGTAACCAATGAACGATTTGCCCATTATTGAGGTCAATTACCATTAAGCCGCAGTGAGGCGTATTTCCCTCAGCTTTCAGGCGCTTTTCGAGAATTAATCCCGTAAAATTGGGAGAACGCAGCTTAGACAACCCCACTACAGCGAAATCTCCCCAAAAGGCTAACCCTCGCACAAACCCCGGACAGAAGGCGATCGGTACAAAGTTACTCCCATCGAGATATCCCAGTTCACCCGTTCCTGAATTGAGTAGCCACAGCTTTCCTTTGTACCACCGAGGAGAATGGGGCATCGATAAACCTGTAGCGATAATTTCGTTGTTCTGCACATCGATAACCACTCCGCCATCAGAACGACAGTTACGCCAACCCGCCGCCGTATCCGTAGTGCTACAAGCAGTGGTGTAAGCGGGTTTCCCTTCTCTCATCGCCAAGCCGTTGAGGTGACAGCGATCTTCGGCGACAAGTTTGGAAATAAAGGGAGGTTGCCACAGTGGAACGAAACTGTAGTCCTTGCTCAGGGTGGCTAAACAACTAAAATCAGTATTGACAAAAATAATATTTTGTGAATCATCAAGGGCTACATCATGGACATTCACATCCCCTGTGGTGTAGGCGGTGCGAGGGCTATAGAGGCGATCGCATTCCCCATACTGTTCTCCTGCTTTTAGGAGATTTTCCAAGTGCCAGAGTTGGTAACGGGTACTCATGTACAGGCGATCGCCTGCTGCATAAAGTCCCATCGGTTTGTCAAATAGCCGTTCGTGGAATTTTAAGCGCCCATTGGCTTGGCTACTGATGAAAAAGAGGCGATTGGTTTGATAGGTCGTAACAGCCAGACTCAAATTTTGTTTGGTCAACCAGCCTGCCAGTTCAGGCGATGCCATGATTTCCAAGGGGGAAGTTTGGGTTGGAGGTTGATTCATGTACTTCTAAAATGTTGCTTTTGGGTATTAATTTGTGACAAATTTACCTCGATAAAAATCATAAAAATTGATGATTTCTCTCCGGCTTGTTAGGTTTGTTATTGTAGTTACTTATTGTGTACTATGGGGTATGGAACTAACCACCTATCCTAGCCATCGCCGACTAAAATTCTGTTCACATAAAGATTTACGCAGCTAATTCTGCGTATTTTTAATATATCAATAAATTTTAGACAGTCATGTAAATATAGACGAATTAATCTAAAAAATCTCTTGATTTTTTAGATTAATTTTGAAGTTATTGTAAAGTTTGGACTTGGCCAAAAAAAACTACGCTTGTATGATCCACTAATCAAGCGTAGAATATTGTGATTTATCTCTTAGTTCTAGTTTTCGTCGGATTTTTTCACTTCGGGGTTGTCATTTTCAGCTTCGGAGTCATTTTTAATTTCATCTTTGAAGCCTCGTAACGCTTGACCGAGGGTTTTTCCCAACTCGGGGATTTTCTTTGGCCCGAAGATCAACACCGCCAGTAACAAAATTACCCCCATTTCCGGCCATCCCAAACCAAACATCACAGTCTCCTACAAGCCAATAGACACCTTCATCATACTGGGAAATGTGGGACTACTCGCCGAAAACGCTCAGGGCGTCAAAGCGGCTTGATTTTGACAACCGTTAGTTTTTGCAGACGGTAATCTGATATTCTGGATCTAAAGATAGTCTCTTACAGAGTTTTGGGTGTCGCAATAGGCACAGATTTTTAAATGCTAGAAGCATCAACTCCTTCCCTGCGTGAACAACAACATTCCCTGATTCGTCAACTCGCCAACCGAATTGAAGCCATTTGGGAACAATATCTCGATCTTGAACCCTATCAGCTTCCGGCTGAGTTGGGCTATGTCGAAGGGCGACTAGAAGGGGAAAAGCTGATCATTGAAAACCGATGTTATCAAACTCCACAATTTCGCAAGCTTCATCTAGAATTGGCGAAAGTTGGTCAGAGTTTGGATATTCTTCATTGTGTAATGTTTCCTCGGGTTAACTACGCCTTACCGATGTTTGGGACGGATTTAGTGGGGGGACGAGGAAAAATTAGTGCGGCGATTGTTGATTTATCTCCGATTTACCCAAAACCCCATCTTCCCAGGGATTATTATACGGCTTTATCTTCTTTACCGAATTCCTTTTCTCAGCCTCGCGACATTCCCAACTGGGGGGATATTTTCTCGGAATTTTGCTTATTTATACGCCCGATGGGTGAAGCGGAAGAAGCGGAATTTTTAAACCGTGTTGATGCTTATTTGCGGGTTCACTGTCAATATGCGATCGCTTTGACTCCGGTTTCCACTGAGGAACAGATTCAGATTCAAGCCGCCCAACGTTATTATTGCACCCAACAGCAACAAAATGACAAAACTCGCCGGGTTCTGGAAAAAGCATTTGGGACAGACTGGGCTAATTATTACATGACAACCGTATTGTTTGACTATGCGGAATAATCCCTGAACCTAAATTAGAAATTAAGCATGAATGACTGACATCTGACACACCTGAATGGGCGCTTAGATCAACTACAAACGCGATGGAAATTCGTTCTGATCTTTCTCAAGCCGAACTTAAGGCTGTACAGTTTTATTCGTCACCCCTGATGAGCGGAAATTTTAGAAATTGCGGCTGGAAATCTTCCTAAAACCTAAGAATTTACTTCTTGGCTTTTGATATTTTTGGGTCTTCTTTTGTCATTTCTATCCGATTTATTGTTTCTTTTCAGGGGTTTACCATCTGGAGAAACCGCTTTTTGAATCCCACTATCAGGCGTTTGACGAGTGGTTCTAAAGGTAACATTCATCCCTTCATTGGATTGTTCTAACACCAATAACGGAGTCGGTTTAGCTTTTTGATCCCATTGAATTTGTACAATTCTACCTTGAATAGTCGGTTGCCAATTTTCTCGATCATCCGAAGGACTGAGATAGGTTTCTAAACAGTCAATAATTTGATTAATGGTTGCTGAAGTGGCTTGAGTCGGGAGTTTCATCAGTCGAATTTGAATGCGAAATAGCACCCGCTTCTTAACCGCAGTTCCCTGTCCGGTTTCATACTCTACATCAAACATTGAATCGACTTGACGACCTGTTCCGGCATTGCTTTTTTCTCCCACCGCTGCCTGAGTTGGACGCAGAGCTAAAGCAATTTGTTGCTTGACTTTCATCTTGATTTGAACAATAATAGCATAATGGAAAACATCCTCAGCCATTCGCATTCTCAGATAATCTAAGTTAAAATCTCGCGAGTGAATGAGATCAGGATTTTTCTCCATTTTGGAGATCGTTCCCAACGCTAACTTATACTTTTTCTGTAACTCTCTATTTCTAAACTCCTCCATTTTTAGCTGTTTATTGATCTCTTGAGTTTTTAGCTTAAAGAGGATAGAGAAAATAATCAAGATCAGCAGTAGTATTCCCGTTGATCCCATCCAAATGATCTCAGGTGTGAGAGACTGAGATTGAGTCGGACTCGGAACAGGGGAAGCTTGAGCAAGTTGGGTTCCTGTATGGATAACTGGGGCAGACATAAGCTGTAATTAATTAAAAAGGCTCCTGATTTGAGTCTCAATACTATTTTGACATCCTCTCCGTCGTAAACAACGGAGATTCCAAACATCACTATTTGGGCTTCCTCTTTCGTTGAGTTGACTTACAAGGGTTGGGTTTCCCCGCCCAAGCAGAGATCAGTCTCTCGGGAGGCGTTGATAACAGTGCTGCCCGACGGTATTTTCAAAACAGATATGATAACATTGGCTCGGCAAACATTACCCCAGAAATGGGTGTTGGGGGCAACCATACCCCCATTAATTTTTTTATACAGGCGGTTTTAACCGCTCGTGTCGTTTTTCCTCCCCGGTCAAAAGACACGGGGCTTCCAAACTCCCTCTGGTTTCTCGTGAGTAAAAATCTCCTGAAGGATATCAGAGTTTTTAGATAAAAACCAACACTTGCACAAAACCCTACCATAGATTTTGATACGCTGATAGCGTTAGGATAGAGATATTTAGACTCAGCAAATTTTTTGGAATTAGACTTGTGAGTTGTGACCTACGAACCCCTCCACCACAAATATCGCCCTCAAACCTTTGCTGACTTGGTTGGCCAAGATGCGATCGCCACAACGCTCACCAACGCCATTTGTAGTCAGCGTATTGTTCCCGCATATCTGTTTACGGGGCCGAGGGGAACGGGTAAAACCTCAAGTGCGCGAATTTTAGCCAAATCACTCAACTGTTTGTCTGCTGACCAACCTACCGCTAAACCTTGCGGAACCTGTGCAGTTTGTAAAGGAATTACCAACGGTTCAACCTTGGATGTGATTGAAATTGACGCCGCCAGTAATACCGGGGTTGATAATATTCGAGAACTAATTGAACGCGCTCAATTTGCGCCTGTTCAATGTCGTTACAAAGTTTATGTCATTGATGAGTGTCATATGCTCAGTACCGCCGCATTTAATGCCCTACTCAAAACCTTAGAAGAACCACCCGAACGAGTTGTTTTTGTCCTCGCTACAACCGATCCTCAACGAGTTTTACCGACGATTATTTCGCGTTGTCAACGATTTGATTTTCGCCGCATTCCCCTTGAACCGATGGTGCTGCATTTAGAAAAAATTGCTCACCAAGAAAACATTCCCATCACGTTAGATGCCGTTAAAATGGTGTCTCAAATTGCACAAGGTGGACTCAGAGATGCGGAAAGTTTACTCGATCAATTAAGCTTACTTTCTGGTAAAATAGACGTTGAACAGGTTTGGGATTTAGTGGGTGCTGTTCCTGAACGAGATTTGATGGAACTCTTAAAAGCGATCTCCTCAGAAAATACAACCGATATCATTGATCGAATTCGTCAACTTCTTAACCGAGGACGAGAACCCCTAATTGTTTTACAAAATTTAGCTGAATTTTATCGCGATTTATTGATTGCTAAAACTGCACCTCAACGTTTTGATTTAGTGAAATTAACTCAACCCACTTGGGAAGAACTTTGTCAATTTTCTCATCGTTGGGAACTCAGCAAAATTTTAGCCGCTCAAAAATACTTACGTGAAAGTGAAACCCAAATTAAAAATACCACTCAACCCCGTTTATGGTTAGAAATTATTTTACTGGGATTATTACCCTCCGCCCTGACTCATTCTGTCCTATCAGTTGAGTCTATTCAAACCCCAACTCTACCCCAAACAACCGCTTCACCAAAGCCTTTTGTCGCGCCTTCAGCCGCACAGTTACCGACACCTACACCCACACCTCAACCCCTAGAAAAACCCGTTGTAGAACCCTCTGAAACTGTCGCTAATGAACCTATTCAAGCTTCACCTTCTGCCAATAGAGAACAATCTAATCGCTCAGAAATAGAGACACCTACACTTTCTTCTAACACAGAAGAATATAATCTCGAAGATGTTTGGCGGGTTGTTCTTGAAGAAGTTAAACCCCCAGGAACCCAAGCTTTATTAAACCAGCATGGACGTTTACTTGGTATGGATACAAACGTCGCCTATATTGGTGTTCCAACTCAGGCGTTATATAAGATGGCACAAGGAAAAATTCCTCATATGGAAGCTGCATTTCAACGAGTGTTTAAAATCCCCGTTAAAGTTCGTTTAGAAGTCGGAACAGAAAAGAAAAAAAATAGTTCATCCTCAAAAGCTTTATCTCCCGAAAAAAATGAGCATCAACCGACAGCATCCCGTGAACCTGCTGTTAGTCCTTCTCCTGAGAAAAACCCGCCAACTGATGAACAATTAGCCGAGACTTCTTCAGAAGAATTATCCCGGGAACCCTCACCTGTTGAACCCCAGTTTGAAACGCCTTCTTCTCCGGTTGAACAATCTCCTAAACCCTTAGAAACTCCTTCCATAAATCTACCAGAAACCTCACATCAAGAAACAAAAAATGATCAGAATTTAGAACAAGATAGGGCTGCTGTTGCTTCTCAGCAACTGGCTGACTTTTTTGCAGGAGAAGTCATAAATTTAAGGGAAGCAAAAGATTTTACAGCCGCGAAGAATGTGTCAGTCTTTACAGAAGAAATATCTACTTTTGAACCCGACGATATTGAACAGGAGGAAGATCAAACAGATGACGACAATTTACCTTTTTAATAATTTTTTTGAACGTTTCAGGTTTTCTCAGGGAGTTCTCAGTTATACTTCAGTATAAATTCAGTCCCGGACAGTAAAATCGAAGCAGAGAATTAATTTTTTATCTATAAAGTTTATCTCTAATTATATTTTTTATTCTTATTAAATTTATGTTATATCAGTACAAAATTCGGTTAGGACATTTCTACATCCTAGAATCCTTTCATAGTCTGCTGTTGCCTGTTCCCTGTTCCCTGTTCCCTAGCGCGTAGCGCTATATATGTTATTAAAATCAATAATAAAACCATGAATGATTGGATTTTAAAATATCTCCCAAATCTCAAAAAAGGGAAGATTTTACCCCCGGTTTCCTTAAAATTCCAACTGACAATCGGAATTACTATTTTTTCGGTGTTGAGTTTGGGAAGTGTTACCACTTGGACGAGTTTGCGAATGCAGAAACTACTGGTTGATAGTCATAAATATAAAATTCAAGAAATCGCTAAAAAGTTTTCCCATGAAGTCTCGGTTTACAGTGAAATGATGTCTCTAGAGGAAGCGATTCAACGAGTCATTGAAAAACCAGAAATCAAAGAACATTTACTTTGGATTCGGGATAATAACGGAAACATTATAACGGAATCTATGGGGTTTCAAGACGATATTAATCCCCAGACTCACGCTCAAATTTTAGAGTATACTAATATGCCTTTAAAGCCGAAGGTTTCTCTAATTGGGGGTCGGTATTGGGTTGCTTGTGGGGGAGAATTTAAGGTAGCTAATCAACAGTTAGGTAAATTGTATTTAGTAACAGATGTTACCCAAGAATATACCATCTTTTTGTCAATCGTTTATAGCTTAATTCCAGCAACAATTCTTGCTACAATATTATTGGTTGTGATTAGTGCTTGGTATATTCGGAAATCTTTAGAACCGTTACAACAGATGAGTCAGCTTACCGAAAATATTTCGGCTGATGCTTTATCTGATTATCGTCTAACCTTAGAACAAGCTCCCAGTGAAGTTTCGATGCTAGCGAATACTTGTAATAAAATGCTAGATCGATTATCGGAATCTTGGGAACAACAGCGACAATTTGTTGGGAATGTTTCCCATGAATTACGCACACCTTTAACGATTGTTCAGGGATATTTACAAAGTACCTTAAGACGAGGTAATAATCTTACCCCTCCCCAGCGAGAAGGGTTAGAAGTCGCGGCGAATGAAACTGAACGCACAATTCGTTTATTACAAGATTTACTCGAACTCGCTCGCGCTGATCATGGGAATCTTCATTTTCAAATTGAAGCATTTGATGTGAATGATTTACTGTCAGAAATTCGAGAAATGGCGCAACAATTTAGTCAAGGACGAGTTTATCTCGAACCGAGTCAAGCGATTATTCAGATTAAAGCGGATCGCAATCGTCTTAAACAAGTTCTACTCAATTTGATTGATAATGCGATCAAATATTCTGAACCCGAACAACCGATTACCCTGAAAGTGAAAAGTCAAGACCAAGAAGTTTATATTAGTGTCTGCGACAAAGGACAAGGTATTCCTTTACAGCATCAAAGCCGCATTTTTGAACGATTTTATCGGGTTGATGAAGCTCGAACTCGTGCGGGAGGAACGGGTTTAGGATTATCGATTGTGAAAACAATTGTTGAAGGAATGGGAGGTCGAGTCACACTGATTTCTAAACCGGGGAAAGGAAGTATATTTACAGTCATTTTACCGGGATTTTAGTTTACTCTCGCAACACATATCCCACACTCCGAACCGTTTGAATGAGACGAGATTCTCCCTCTGATTCTAATTTAATTCGCAGATAACGAACATACACTTCAATAATATTGGAATCCCCCATGAAATCATATCCCCAAACCTTTTCTAGAATTTGATCCCTCGTTAAAACTTGTCGGGGATGACTCATCAAATATTCGAGTAAATCATATTCTTTTGCGGTTAAATCAATTAAACGATTAGCGCGTCGAACTTCCCGAGTTTTTCGATCTAAACTGAGATCACAAAAGGTTAAGAAATCAGCATCAAATTCTTGAAGGCGACGAATATGGACTCGAACTCGCGCTAAAAACTCTTCCAAACTAAACGGTTTAATGATATAATCATCAGCACCAGAGTCTAAGCCCGTGACGCGATCGCTAACTTCATCTTTAGCCGTTAATAAAATAATCGGAACCTGATTATGACTCGCTCTTAAACGACGACAAATTTCAATTCCCGATAATCGCGGTAACATCCAATCTAAAATAATTAAATCTGGATTAGATTCTCGGGCTGTGACTAATCCATTCATCCCGTCTTTTTCCACACTGACTTCGTATCCCTCATAGGTTAACTCTTGTTTGAGAAATTGAGCGAGTGCTTCTTCATCTTCAACCAGTAAAATATGGGTATTCATCGTTTTTTTGTTACAGAATTTAGAGTTTTGAGTTGAATTGAAGTGAGCAATCCTATTCAGTGAAAAAATTGATATGAGTAAGTTTGATTGGATAGAATTGCTAGAATTTTCAACTTTATATCCTAACAAATTTGTGAACTTAATTCTCAAAAAAAAATCTCAGGGTTGCAAAATTTTCGACTTTCCGCTAAAATAAAGCTGGAAAGCTAGACTAGGCTTCTTGTGCCTTCAGGGAAAAATCAAGAACCGCAGAATAAAACTGACCCGTGAACCGAGAGATATTTGTTGGGCTGTTCACAACTGAATTTACCAAAAATTGCCGCACACGCCCCTACCTTCAGGTATGGGGATATAAGGCTCTTTCTAATGCTATAATAACTCTACTGGCAGGGTATTCAACC
>NZ_LATL02000030.1 GCF_000972705.2 Limnoraphis robusta CS-951
CTCCTAACTCCTAACTCCTAACTCCTAACTCCTAACTCCTAACTCCTAACTCCTAACTCCTAACTCCTAACTCCTAACTCCTAACTCCTAACTCCTAACTGCTAACTCCTAACTCCTAACTCCTGACTCCTAACTCCTGTCTCCTGACTCCTGTCTCCTGACTCCTGACTATTATGAACCCGCCCCTAGATTGAATTTTTGATAGAATCTTGTATCGGTAACGTGCGAACTTTCAGATCTTTGTAAAATTCCTCTTGAGTTAATTCTACTTTAGATTGAGCTGACAACAACAACAACGCCCAGAAGATGCCGACGCGATCATTTTGAGGTTGATGAACTAAATTGGCTTCATCGGAAGACTCAGACTCTACAGAGGTCATTTCTAGGGTTTTTGTATTGCCTGTTTCAACAAGATTCGCATCAGACCATAAGACTAAAAGTTGTTCTAAATCTAACCATTCTCGACTCAACTCTGACCATTGATCACTGAGTAACTGTTCTAATTTTTTTGCGGTTTCGGTTAAATTTTCTTGGTGAGCGAGTTCAGCGATCGCTCGGGCGGCTAGGGCTTGTTTGGAAGTCCGACGACGTTTCGGATGCTTTTTTTGATCCGCCATCGCCGTTGCCATTAATTGTAACTGATCAATCAATTCTTGCAACGTTACACGGCGTTTTTGAGGCGTTTTTCCGATGACACGCCGACGAATTTGATGTTCTAGATTTTTCGGGCGTTGTAGTGGATCTAAGCCATTTTCAGTATCAACCAATTCTTCTTCGATGATCAGTTCTTCCTCTGCTTCTTCAGCCTCAAGCGACATTAAACTGTCAGCTTTGAGTAAAACTAATATCGAAGCATACAAAAACGCTTGACCCGACTGAGACAATGAGGCAAAATTTTGACCGGGAGAGGAATCTTGTTGCGGGGTGAGTTGACTTAAGTAGCGATCAATCACTTCAATCACTTGTACATCCCAAGGGTCAATTTCTCCTCGTTTCGCTAAGTCAATTAACAGGGCGATTCCTTCGGAGAGTTGATTTAAAGCTAATTTTGGTGTTTCGACAATCATTGAATTTCCAAAGGTTAACGTGCAGCTTCAGTGAACAGTGATCGGTGTTGACAAATGATTGACTTGACGATTGATAACCGTTAACGATATTGTAATCAATTATAGACATTCAGTGAAAGTTTCTCTATTTTGTCACACTGAATCCATAAAGCACCCCAACATTCTCATCTTTATCTAACCTTGACAGACGATTTTGATCAAGAATTTAATTCCGCTTCGGGTAAAACGCCAACCCTCGATCACCCCTTGGTTTCATTAAGATCGAAGGTTGACAATACTCCAATGATCCATCAGTCGCGAGAAGAAGCTTTACAGCAAATTCGCTCCCGTTTGCGTCCTGGACAGCAACAAATGGCAGACTGGGAAGGGGGATATTTGGGGGTTTCGGCGGTTCCAGGGGCGGGAAAATCGACGGGAATGGCTTCTGCTGCTGCTATTGCGATCGCCCGCTATCATTTGAATACTCGGCGTCAGTTAGTGGTGGTGACGTTTACTCGGGCGGCGGCGGCGAATATTCGCTCTAAAATTGAGACAGAATTGAAAAATATAGGCTTACCGATGGGCGGTTTTATGGTGTATACGCTACACGCCCTCGCCTTGAATATCGCTCGTCAACATCCTGAATTATCGGGTTTAGATTTAGAAAATTCGACTCTTATTTTACCGACACCCAGTAACCGTTTAACGCGCACTTGTGTAGAATTATGGATGAATGATTATCCTCGCCATTATCAACGGTTAATCGAAGGAATGCAGTTTGATGGGGAAGAAGCAGAACGTTTGCGGCGTCAGTCGGTTTTGCGAACAGAAGTTTTACCCGACTTGGCTTGGAAAGTGATTCAAGAGGCGAAAAGTTCTGGTTTAAAACCCCATGAATTACGAGAGTTAGCCACGAAAATTCCCGATGAATATGACATTTTAGGAATTGCTGCCGGACTTTATGAAAATTACCAAAAATTACTCACTGAACGTCAGTTAATTGATTATGACGAGATGATTTTAGCTGCCTTACGGGTACTCGAAAATGAGCGAGTTCGTCAACAATGGCAAGAGCGAGTGTTTGCAGTATTTGAAGATGAGGCTCAAGATTCGACTCTTTTACAAACGAAGTTATTAAAAATATTAGCAACGGATGATTTAGCCTCGGAAAAAGTCTTTAATTTAGTGAGAGTCGGTGATCCCAATCAAGCGATTAATTCAACCTTTACTCCGGCTGATCCGATTTATTTTCGGCAGTTTTGTCACGACTGTAAACAGATGAATCGTTTGGCAACAATGGATCAAGCAGGTCGAAGTTCTCAGATTATTATTGATGCGGCTAATTTTGTGTTAAAATGGGTTAATCGTTCTCAATTAGCTGGAACAGAAAAGCCCTTTCAAGAGCAAGAAATTCATCCGGTTTCTGAAGATGATCCGCAATATCCTAATCCCTCCTCAACGGGTTTAGGGTTAGAACTCTATCGACCTATTGATATTTATCATAGTGTCGAATTAATCGCTCGGCGAGTGATTGAATTAATTACAGAAAATCCCGAGGGTAAATTTGCCATTTTAGTCCGTGAAAATAAACAAGGGGAATTTATTTCTAATTTGTTTAATCGTCCCGATGAATATAATTTTAAAGTGGATATCAGACCCCATCCGATTAAAATTTATGATGCGTCTCAAGCTGCCAGAAATTCTCGTATTCCCGCCGAAATCTTATCGCTATTACAATTTATTGATCGTCCTCATTCTCCAGATTATCTGAAAGCCGCGTTAAAAGTCTTTAGCGATCGCCAGTTAATCCCCAATCAAGATTTTAACATTTTAGTGATTCAACCCGAACAATTTCTTTATCCGGGGCCGCTTGACCCGCCTCAGCCTGAAGCGGTTCGTAAATGTCGATATTTTTGTCGGAGTTTGTTGCAAGCGCGTTTAGAACTTCCACCTTTTCAACTGATATCATTTTTGGCGTTAACGTTGCAATATGAACAAAGTGAGTTAGCGACAGCCGATAAATTAGCGGAACGAATTGTTAAACAAACTTCGGGAAAAAATTCGATTCCAGCTATTGTTAACGTGTTGAATGAAATTGTCAGTTCAGAACGATTTGAAACCGTTGATATTGACGAGGAAAATAAGGAGGAAAATAAGGAGGAAAATAAAGAGAATGAGAGTATCTTTACTCGCAAAGGTCAGTTAACAATTATTACGATGCACAAAGCCAAAGGTTTAGACTGGGATTATGTATTTTTGCCGTTTTTACATGAACAAAATATCCCCGGAAGTTTGCGAGTTTTACCTCAAAGTCGTTTCCTCGGAGAGTTTACCCTTTCAGAAGTCGCCCGCGCCCTAATTCGGGCTTATTTACATGATCAAAACCCTTTACCAGATGTTATCACAGCTTGGAAACAGGCGAGAGATTTAAAAGCAGCAGAAGAATACCGTTTATTGTATGTAGCAATGACTCGGGCGAAACAATTATTATGGATGTCTGCGGCGCGTCAAGCCCCTTATTCTTGGCATAAACCGGAAAATTTACAAGACCAAAAACCTTGTCCGGTTTTACCTGCGTTGAAAGAACGTTTTCCCAATCATTTTAAGATGAGTTAATTTTTTAATATTTACCCAACTTTATGGTAAAGTATAGAATAATAAAAGCCCCTAAAAGTTGTTGAATATTTATGTCCATGTCTGCACCCATCGGCCCCCTGACTTTAGAAGGATACATTCAACAAATCACTTGGATTCCAGACCAATTTATTTCTGGGATACCAGGGATGTCTGGAACCCTCGGCCACGATCGGGTGATTCCTGCTCACTATTGTGTATGTCTGAGCAATATTAAAATAATAGATAACAGTGGCGATCCCGGCTCATTTCAAGATGGTCTAAGGGACGAGATCGATCTCCCCCATCCAAAAAATGATCAGTTTTTACAATTAGGAATGTATATTCGAGTGGTAGACTTGACCATATTGGGTGATGAAGGCGGTTCCTCAACCTACTTTGAGCAAATTGAGATTTTAAACAATTGATATTTTTAAAATAAATTGGAGATTGTTGTCTTATTTTTCCGCTCTTTCACAATCTAATTATAGCATACTTTCCCCCTTTAAAGTTATGGTTTCTCATTCATGCAATTATTCTATTATTTCTCACAAAGATTATCTCGAAGGCGAAAAAGTGAGCCAGATCAAACATGAATATATTCGCGGCGAGGTTTATGCAATGGTGGGGGGAAGTAAAGCCCATGATACTATTTCCCTGAATCTTCTTAGCCTTTTAAGAAATCATGTCAGAGGAAGCGGCTGTCGAGTTCACACAGGAGATCTAAAAGTTTACATTGAAGCCGCCGATGTGTATTATTATCCTGATGCTTTAGTGACTTGTGATCAACGGGATATCACCTCTCCTGAAGACTATTTTATTCGTTATCCCCGTTTAGTTGTAGAAGTATTATCTCCCAGTACCGAAGCCTTTAACCGAGGCAATAAATTTGCTGATTATCGACAGATTGAAACGTTAGAAGAATATGTATTAATTAGTCAAGATCAAATTAACGTTGAATGTTTTCGCCGCAACGAAGAAGGGCGCTGGGTTCTTTATCCCTACAGTAAAGAAGATGAACTCGAACTCGCTTCTATTGGCTTTAAATGTGCTATTATTGAACTGTATGAGGATGTTTTGGGGTTAAATTAAGGTGAATTAACCGGAAGAACAGATGCCGTGACTTTGTTACTTTTTAAGATGCCATCTTCCATATAAACAGTGCGATCGGCAATATCCAAAATTCGGTTATCATGGGTAACAAGTAAAATTGTACACCCTTGTTCTTTTGCCAGTTTTTGCATCAATGTCACCACATCTCGCCCTGATTTACTATCTAAAGCTGCGGTGGGTTCATCTGCTAAAACTAACTGAGGACGACTAACTAACGCCCTAGCAATAGCAACCCGTTGTTTTTGTCCGCCCGAAAGATTATCAGGATAATGATTTAAACGATTTCCTAACCCGACTTCATCAAGAATATTAGCCGCCATTTTCTTCATTTCTGCAACCGAATATTCGGGATGAATTTCTAACCCCATCTGAACGTTTTGTAAGGCAGTTAAACTCCCATGTAAGTTATGGGCTTGAAAGATATAACCCGCAAGCCGACGCGCTTGAACTAATTGTTCTGAAGTCGCCCCACAGAGTTCTTTTCCTAAGAATTTTAGGCGTCCTGATTGTACACTTCGCAAACCCCCAATTAAGGTTAACAATGTTGTTTTTCCTGAACCCGAAGGCCCAGTCATAATCACAATTTCACCTGCATTAATTTCTAAATTAATATCAAATAATACCTGTTTTCGTTGTTCACCTTGACCAAAAAAATGATTCAGATGTTCAATGGTAATGACTGGTTGAGAAGAATTGTTCATCATCGTTAATTTTGTCTTTTTTTAGGTTTATTATTATAAAATTCCTTTCGGAATGGGGCAGGTTTATCTAAATGATTGATATAGCGGTGTGCGCTCGTATGAGATACAAACCAGAAACCCGGTTTCTAGCAGAAACCGGGTTTCTACCCAACACATAGATTTTTGCGGAACCCGCCCCTACAAAACTTTTGTCATCGGAATGGGGCGGGGTCAGAACAATATATATTTCCCCGAAACTAAATCAATAAAACCGCCCATCTTGATTTTTTTATGAAATCTTATCAAATTTTTCACGGTTAGGTTTCCTTCATTAATTAAACCTACTATTTTTGCCTTAAAACATATCAGCCGGATCAGCAGATTGTAATTTTTGTGTAGCAATTGCGCCAGACATGACACACATTATTAACGTTAAAAGTAGCACGGTAATTGCTCTAATTTGAGTCATCATAATCGGTAAAGAAGTCGCTTTTGCAGCCACATGATATAAACCTATCGGTAAAATCAACCCTGGAATAAACCCCAAAAAGGCTAAAATAACCGCTTCTTCAAATACAACTGCTAACAAATAACGATGACGATAACCCATTGCTTTAAAAGTAGCATATTCCTTAATATGAGCGCTGACATCAGTTGATAAAACTTGATAAACAATCACCACCCCGACAACAAACGCCATCCCAGTTCCTAATGTAAAAATAAATCCAATCGGACTTTCTTCTTGCCAATATTTTAGCTCATCTTCAATAAATTCTTCAATCGTCATTACTTCGACATCTTCAGGAAGATGTTGTTTCAACGCTTCAGCAACAACAGTATAATCTGCTTCGGGTTCAACATGAATTAACCCTAAACTGACACTCCCCGCATCTCGACGCGGAAACAACATTAAAAAGTTTTGATCGCTCGTCATCAACACCCCATCCGTTCCAAAAGAAGCCCCTAAAGAAAACAGTCCTTTAACGGTAATTCTTCGTCCTTCTGCTTCTGTAGAAACCCAATTTCCCTCGCTAATTTGTGCAATTACATCCTGGTATTCACCCCGAGCTTTGCGATCAAATAATACCACATCTGGAATTTTAATTTTATCTAGCTGTTGATTAACTTCGGGAATATTAAACGCGGGATAATTCGGATCAAATCCAATCACTTGTAAGGGATTATCCTCACGAGTTTGGGGATTTTTCCAGTTAATATTTTGAGAATACAACCCATGAGCAGATTCTACACCGGGAACATCCATCGACTGATACAATCTTCGTCGGGTAAACGTAGATAAATTTTGGGTATTTTTAGCTTTGGGACTGACTAATACAATGTCTGCATTTAAAGCCCCTCTAATCTTAGTATTACTATCATAAAGAGATTGTTGAAACCCCATTTGCATGAACATTAAAACATCTGCAAAAGCAATCCCCGAAATCGCGACTAATAAGCGACTTTTACTGTGACTCAGTTGTAACCAACCCAAGGGAGTTCGTCTTTTAAATGATTGCAGCCATTTGATCATAATTGCACCTCAACTTGCACTTGTAAATTGGTGAATTTTGCGGCGGTTTGACTCGAACTTTCATCTAAACGAACATGAACTTCCACGACTCTTGCATCAATGTTTTCACTCGGATCAGCATTAATCACGCTTTGTTGTTGCACTTTGCGATCAATACGCTCTACTGTTCCTGTTAATATTTCTGGTAAGGCTTCACTGGTAATTTTTGCCGTTTTTCCCAGTTGAATTTTTTGAATATCACTTTGATAAACTTCGGCGATCGCATACATTTGTTGAGTGCGCCCAATTTCTACAATTCCTTCATTAGAAACCACTTCCCCCGCCCGTGTATGAATATCCATCACCACACCATCTTGGGGCGATCGCACATAAACCTGTGCTAAATTGGCTTCAGCTTGTTTGACTGTGGCGATCGCTCGATTAACTTCGGTTTGAGCAAGTTGTACATCAACAGGGCGAACTTCTGCTAAACTTTCTAATTGCGATCGCGCTTGACTAATTTGTTGATCTCCGGTACTTTGAATCCGACTCAGGGTAACTTCAGCTTCGATAATTTGTTCTTTTGCAGTGCGGTTAATTCGATCTAAATTTGCTTCAGCTTCGATAATTTGTTCTTTTGCAGTGCGGTTAATTCGCTCTAAATTCGCCTCAGCTTCGATAATTTGTTGGCGACTGGTTTCTACACTCAACCCTTTTGTATCAAAGGAGGATTGAGAAATGGCGCCCTCTGTGTACAATTGTTGATAACGTTGATATTCTGCTTCTGCGTTGTTCAGTTCCGCCCTCAGCCTGCCAATTGTTGCTTCTTGGGCGTTGCGTTCCCCTTCCCACTGGGCTTGAATGCGGCTAATAGTCGCTTCTTGGGCGTTGCGTTCCCCTTCCCACTCCGCTTGAATGCGTTGGAGAGTGGCTTTTTGAGCCGCTTCATCCCCTAGTAATTGCGCTTGAAGGCGGCTAATTTGCGCTTCTTGAGCCGCGAGATCTCCCGATTTTGCCCCCGCTTTAACTTGATCTAAACGCGCCTTAGCAACTTCCACGTCTTCTTTAGCCCCTTCTAACTCAGCTTGTAAGCGATCGCGGGAGTCCAAAATTGCAATAATTTCTCCGACTTCTACGGTATCCCCTTCTTTGACTAATAATTCTGCAATTCGGTTTTCCTGGGTGGAAGTCGAGGCTTTGAGTTTAATCACTTCCCCGTCGGGTTCTAAGCGCCCCAAAGCGGTGACAGTTTGGATTTTTGGCGCAACAGTTGCGGCGGGAATGACTTCGGTAGATGGCGATCGCAAGGGGAGATAAATCGCTACACCGCCGATTCCTATAAGCGCAATACTTGCTAATGTTAACCACTTTCGGGGGAAAGCTTCTGGTATTCTGGCTGCATCCTGCATCACAGGAACTCCTTTAAAAGCAAAGATTTAACTGAACCGTGTAGTCTTGTTACTAAACAGTTTAGTTAAAATAAAAGAGACTGTCAACCTCAAAACAAGAATGGAATCGTCAAATCCCCCAAAACCCCCTCGTCGTAAAGCATCAGACAAAGCAGAAGCCATCCTGAAAGGGGCGATGCAAGAGATCATGGCTTCGGGGTATGCAGCCGCGAGTATGGATCGAATAGCAGCCGCCTCTGGTGTGTCAAAACCCACACTTTACAATTATTTTCAGGACAAAGAAAGCTTATTTATTACGTTAATTGAAAAATTAGTCAAAGAAAAATTTCAAGATTTTTTTAGCCCCCAATATTTTCAAGAACCCCTTCCACCCGGAAAAGGAGAAATATTGCTGCGACAGTTAGCCAAAAAAATAGTAGAAGATGCGGTAAATCAACCGGAGTTTCTTGATTTTATGCGAATTATTGTCGGGGAATCAGGGCGTTTTCCTGAGTTAGCCCGCACTTTTACTCGCACGATTAAAGTCACTGCTTTTGAGTCTATTACGCATTTATTTGCCAATTGTCCCGAACTAAAAACCCATGATCCAGAAGTTGCCGCCCGGATTTTTTTAGGAACAATGGTTCATTATGTGATTACCCAAAAACTGTTACATGGTGAGGATATTTTACCAATGGATAGCGATCGCCTAATTGATGGTTTAATTGATTGTTTAACCCGTTCAAACTGATGGGCAGATGGGGAGAGAAGAAAGAAACTGCTAAGGGTAATTGATGAATTACCCCGACAAAACTGTAAACTGTAAAAACGCGCTATGATAATGAACTGAAAATTAAGAAATGTAAAGAGCTTTGACTGCTAGCTTAAAATCACCAGACCCAATTAAACAGCCAACCGCTTGGCATCGTCTTCGTACCCACTGGGAAGGCGGAGAGGAAAAAGTCCGTCAAGGCTTACCCCATAGCCAACTGTCTCCTGCGTGGCAAATTTTATTACTGGGGGATGGTTCCCCAACTCGTCACTTGCAACTGTTGACGGGAGAACCCACAGAAGTTGATGTGATTGATATGTCCCCGGTGGGGATGGATATGGATAGCGCACCCGATGCGATCAAATGGGTTCCAGGGCCACGATTGCGACGACAGGTTTGGCTAAAAACGGCATCAGGACAACGGCTAGCCTATGCAGCCTCTTGGTGGGAAGCCAGTCATGTGGATGAATATTTGCAAA
>NZ_LATL02000031.1 GCF_000972705.2 Limnoraphis robusta CS-951
AACATAAGTTTACAAACTTCACAGAAGTAATCATCTATAACTAATCTTGTGATTGTACAAGTTCAATTATTTCAACTCCCTTAAATTAAGATTTAATCCTTTTTGATGAAAACCCTTGATAAATTGATTTGAGTTCATTTTTTATCAAGCCACAAAAAATAGATGTTGTTTCATGCTATAAACAACCTCAAAACAAGTCCTTTATCACATCAATACCTTCTCTAAACGTTTCTATGAAACCCATTATCGGCTATTCCCTTTCTGAGCAAATCTATAGTAGCTCTCGAACTCTAATTTATCGCGCACAGCGAGAACAGGATCAGCAGTCTGTGATTATTAAACTCCCTCGTTATCCTTATCCCAATTTTAGCGAACTTGCTCAATATCGCAACGCTTATACTTTGATCAAAAATCTGAATTTACCTGGAGTGGTTCGGATGTTAGCAATACAACAAGTCGATCAACGTCTTGCCTTAATTATGGAAGACTTCGGGGCAATTTCCCTAGATTTACATTTTGAAAAACAACGCAATCGAGGTCTAGCAACGACGGATGAAGGAATCAATAAATTTCTAAATATTGCTCAACAAATTGCTCAAACATTAGAACAACTCAATCAATACCAAATTATTCATAAAGACATTAAACCCCACAACGTTATCATTAATCCATCGAGTGAAAAAATTCAACTCATCGACTTTGCCAATGCTTCTAAAATTCCCAAAGAAGCTCCAGAAATCAATAATATTTCTGCAATTGAAGGGACAGTCAGTTATATCTCTCCTGAACAAACTGGACGTATGAATCGAGGCATTGATTATCGCAGCGATTTCTATTCAGTTGGGGTCATGTTTTACGAACTTCTGACTGGACAGCTTCCCTTTATTTCTGATGATCCACTGGAATTAATCCATTGTCATATGGCTCGTGAACCCATTTCTCCCAAAGAGAGAATCGCTACAATTCCGGAGACTATCAGTAATATTGTAATGAAATTAATGGCAAAAATGCCAGAAGACCGCTATCAAAGTGCAAGCGGACTGAAGCATGATTTAGAACTCTGTATACAACGGTGGAAAATTAATCATAATATCCCCAATTTTCCTTTGGGAAATTACGATATTTCTAACCTTTTTTCTCTGCCTGAAAAACTCTATGGTCGTGAAAAAGAAGTTGAAATTTTGCTGACTATTTTTGAACGAGTTTCTCAAGGCAGTCGAGAAATGATGTTAGTCGGGGGACAGTCAGGAATTGGAAAATCTGCCCTTGTTCACGAAATTCATAAACCCATTGTTCGCCAACGGGGATATTTTATCAGTGGTAAATTTGATCAATTTAAACGAGATATTCCTTTTTCTGCTTTTGTTCAAGCTTTTCAAAATTTGATTCAACAACTCTTGAGTGAAACAGAAATTGCCATTCAACATTGGAAAGCAAGCATTCTTTCTGCATTGGGAGAAAGCGCCCAAGTCATTATCGATGTCATTCCTGAATTAGAACTATTAATCGGTTCTCAACCTCCTGTACCCAAACTCGAAGCAACAGCAGCAGAAAATCGTTTTAAATTGTTATTTAGTAAGTTTACTCAAGTTTTTACCACTGCCGATCACCCCTTAGTTATTTTTTTAGATGATTTACAATGGGCGGATTTAGCGTCACTGAAATTAATTCAACTGTTAATGACAGAGCCAGATACTTGTTATTTATTATTAATTGGAGCTTATCGCAATAATGAAGTCAGTCAAGCTCATCCCTTAACGCTAACCCTTGATGAAATTTGCACTGCGGGAGCAAGTGTACATCACATGAGTTTGAAACCGCTAGAGTTTGAACACCTGAATCATTTAGTTTCTGAGAGTTTAAAATGTCCCCTAGCTAAAGCAAATTCTTTGACTAAAGTCGTCTATCAAAAAACACAAGGTAATCCTTTCTTTAGTAGTCAATTTCTTAAGGCATTACATCAAGATGGATTGATTTTTCCGAATTTAGAGTTGGGTTTTTGGCAGTGGGATAGAGCCAAAGTTGAAAGTTTGACGATGAGTTCTGATGTTGTAGAATTCATGGCAGATCAGTTACAAAAATTACCCTTAGAAACTCAAAATACTCTGAAACTAGCGGCTTGTATTGGAAATGTATTTGATCTAGAAACATTAGCGGTTGTTTCTGAAAAGTCTCCGACTCAAACAGCCAATTATTTATGGAGTGCTTTAAAAGCTGGCTTAATTACTCCGGTTGATGGAATGTACAAATTTTTTGCTGAAAATGAATTGGAAACCACTCAGGAAGAATTCACAGTTAAAAAAGAAATTCCTCGATATAAGTTCCTCCATGATCGGGTTCAACAAGCAGCTTATCGTTTGATTTCTCCAGATAAAAAACAAGCAACACATTTAAAAATTGGACGATTACTATTGAGAGGGACTTCAGAAATAGAAAGAGAAGAAAAACTCTTTGAAATCACCAATCATTTTAACCAAGGTGTGCAGTTAATTCAGGAACAAGCAGAAAAATATCAACTCGCAGAACTCAATCTGATCACGGGACGGAAAGCAAAAGTTTCTACCGCTTATGCAGCCGCAGTTAACTATTTGCGAATGGGTCTAGAGTTATTAGAAGAAACCAGTTGGCAGTCTCATTATGATCTAGCTTTTGAACTTCATAAAGAACGAGCTGAATTAGAATATTTGAATGGCAACTTTGAACAAGCAGAACGATTCATCTATTTGACGTTATTAAAGGCTAAAACGGTTGTTGAAAAAGCAGAAATATACAATTTACTAATCGTCCAACATAGCTTTAGAACTCAATTTAAAGAAGCAATTCTAGTGGGAATTACCGCTTTAAAACTTTTAGGATTTGATCTGTCTCAATCTCAAGTTAAAACAGCTTTAGACTCAGAATTTTTAGAGGTTCAGTCTCGCTTGAGACATCAAGATATTTCTGACCTGATTGATCGGCGAGAACTACAAAAGCCAGAGTATCGAGTCGCCATCAAAATTTTAAGCAATATCGAACCCGGTGCTTATTTTACGAATCCAGATTTGTGGTCATTTATTGTTACAAAAATGGTTAGTATTTCTCTCAACTATGGTCATATTTCTGAATCTTCCTTTGGTTATGCGACCTATGCCCTTCTGTTGATTTTAAAATCACAAAACTATCAGGTTGGTTATCAGTTGGTTCAGTTAGCAATTGCTTTGAGTGAACGCTTTCAGGATCAGGGCTATAAATGCCGAAATTGTACAGCTTTTGTCGCTGTTATTAATCATTGGGTCAAACCCATGAACGAGATCTCTAGAATCGCTTACGAAGGATGTCAGGCGGGTTTAGAAGCAGGAGAGTTGCAATATTCTGGTTATATCTTGGCTTACCAGGCGGTGAGTTTATTTTACTGTGAAGAAAACTTAGAAAGTTTCATAAAAAAATTGTCTGAGTATTTAGTCTTTTCACGTAAAATTAGTAATCAACACGCCACTAACATTATTTTGGGATTGATTTTGGGCGCCACATTCTTTTTAGGAAAAGTTAAAGTAGAAGAATTGCTAGGAGAGCAACTCCTGAGTGAAGCTCAGTATCTTGCTCAATGCAGAGAAAATAAAACATCAATGGGAATCTGCTTCTATGAGATTATAAAAACTCAAGCTTTATTCACGTTTGGAAAGTTGAAGGAAGCAGAACGAACTTTACGAGAATCTCAGCTATTGATTCAGTATATTCCGGGTTTTATTTCAACCGCACAACTCAACTTTCTTGAGTCTTTGATTTTATCTCATTTATATTCTGAAGCTTCACCAGAAAATAAAGAAAACTATCAGAACCAAATTCAAGTTAATCAAAAAAAAATGAAAATTTGGACAGAAAACTGTCCTGAAAACTTCCGGTCTCAATATTTGTTAATCGCCGCAGAACAGGCAAGAATTCAAGGAAAAAACTGGGAAGCTTTGGATTTATATGATCAAGCAATTGCCTCAGCTAAACAACAGGGTTGGGTTCAACAACAAGCACTCGCCAATGAACAAGCCGCTCTATTCTGGTTAGCTCAAGGTCGAGAAAAATTTGCTCAAACTTACATGATTGAAGCCTACTACAGCTATATTCGTTGGGGAGCAGTCCTTAAAATCCAACAACTAGAACAAGATTATCCGGAATTGCTGTCTCCCATTCTACAACGTGAAATTAACAGTGTTGACTCCCTAAACTACAGCACAAATTCTTCTCTGAACCCCTCCTCTGCTTCTGTCACAGGAACTCATAATCTACTGGATTTAGCAACAGTGATTAAAGCTTCTCATGCACTGTCGAGCAAGATTAAACTCAACAATTTACTCTCGAGTTTAGTACAACTCGCGATTGAAAATGCTGGCGCACAAAAATGTGCATTGATGTGGTATAAAGAGAATCAATTAATTCTCGAAGTGATCGCTCACACCTCTTCAACTGATGTAAAATCGGATTCTCATCCCTCTCTTGACTCCTTTGATCTTCCTTTAATTCCCGTGAATTTGTGTCAAGATTTACCTCAATCTTTGATTAACTATGTTTGGCGAACTCAACAGTCTTTAGTTTTAGATGAAGCGGCTGATTATGCCTTCTGGATGAGCGATCCTTATATTAGCAAACATCAACCGAAATCCATGCTTTGTACTCCGGTTGCCAAGCAAGGTCAACAGGTTGGAGTTCTTTATTTAGAAAATAATTTGGTCAGTGGTGCTTTTACTCCTGAACGTTTGCAACTCCTGGAATTAATTACAACTCAAGCCGCAATTTCTATAGAAAATGCTCGGCTTTATGATAATTTGGCACTCGCCAAGTCTCAATTAGAAGCGACGAATCAAACCTTAGAGCAAAAAGTTCAGGAACGAACTCAACAATTACATACAAAAAATAAGTGTTTAGCTCAAACTTTAAAAGAACTTAAACAGACTCAAGCTAAATTGATTCAAACTGAAAAAATGTCGAGTTTAGGACAATTAGTGGCGGGAGTCGCTCACGAAATTAATAACCCGGTTAACTTTATTTTTGGGAACATTGCTCATGCTCAAGAATATGCAGAAGACTTGTTAAAAGTGATTCAAGCCTATCAAAAATATTATCCTGAACCTGTAGAAGCAATGCAAGATTTAATCGAAGATGTGGATTTAGAGTTTTTAGTTGAAGACTTACCGAAATTGTTAAGCTCGATGAATGTGGGAGCCAATCGAATTCGAGAAATTGTTGAATCACTGCGGAATTTTTCTCGATTAGATGAAGCGGAAGTTAAATCAGTTGATATTCACGAAGGGATTGACTCAACGTTAATGATTCTGCAAAATCATTTGAAAGCAAAGCCAGATGAACTTGCTATTGAATTGGTGAAAAACTACAGCAATTTACCTAAAATAGAGTGTTACCCTGGACAACTCAATCAAGTGTTTATGAACATTCTCTCTAATGCAATTGATGCTCTCCAACACAAGAGAAAAGAAACGGGTTCTCCTCAGAGCAGAATTACCATCACGACCGAAGCGACAACAGCTCAAACCGTGAAAATTAAGATCACCGATAATGGTATAGGAATGAGTGAACAAGTACAAAAGAAAATTTTTGATCCCTTTTTTACGACGAAACCAGTCGGGAAAGGGACGGGATTAGGTTTAGCAATTAGCTATCAAATTGTGGTCGAACGTCATCAAGGTCAATTAAGCTGTATTTCCACTCTCAATCAAGGGACAGAATTTGTGATTGAAATTCCTGTTAGACTGTCTTCAACGGAGTGATATTGCTCAAAAAACTTAAGCTAGATTCGCCAGTTGAACGGCTAACATTTGAGCAGCATCTTTTAAAAGTTCAAGCTCCGATGATAACCAAAAACGGGAACTCTCACAATGATGAGCGACTAACAATCCCCATAACTGCTGTTGATTCATTAAAATGGGAACCACTAAATTGGCTTTAACTTTTATTTGACGAAGAAAATCTTGATGACAAGAATGAATCGGTTCTCTTTCTATATCTGAAATGGATCGGGTTCGTCCAGCCATGTATAGAGCCGCATATTCATCATTAAAACATTCATCCGCTCCCGTCGAACCATAAATTGACCATTTAGGATGACTCAAAGCCTCAAACGTGACTTGTCCTTTCCATTGATGATAAAAATAATACAGTACAACCCGATTCACTTGCAGCGTTTTTTGTAGTCGATCCACTGTTTCTTGTACGAGAACATCTCGTTTCTCATGGGCTTGAAAACGTTCAATAAACCTTCGCAAGCCTGGATCACTAGATGGATACAAAACTCTATTGAGGTGAAAATCGGGGTGAAATTCCTGATTCGCCGTCATTGTACAAAGTGAGATAAAATTATCGTGTTCTGAGTATATCTACATAAGATAAAGGGTATTTTACCATAGTTTTCAAAAAATTTAAATTTCTAGTCAAGAACTTGTAAAGCACTAAGAAAATACACCTAGTATTAACCGTTATCACTGTTGTCGGGGCGGGTTCTGTCCCCATGTATATTTTCTCAGCAAAAACCTCAATAAACCCGCTTTTGCCATTTCCTGTAAAGTGCTAAAAGACAAAAAAATCGCATCCCCTCAAAAGGAAGATGCGGCGATCAGAAACATTGTTCGTTAATCCCTGACTTTAACAAGTTGCGATCGCCTGTCTATTCATTCAAAAGGTGCAGGGACAACAAACAGGGTAATATTTTCTTTTTTAACGATATGGACAACCGTTCCAGGTATTAGTCTAACATTCGTCTCACAGCGAGCATTCCACCAAGTTGCTTGAAATTTAACTCGACCTTGGCGATAGGGCTGGATTTCTTCAGAAACAATTCCTTCTCCCAAAATCTTTATCGGGTTAGACTCACAAGGCGTGGTGTGTATTTTATTCCGAAAAAACATCGTTCTATCTCCCTTGCGTAAATCGAAAATCAGCCAGTAGAGGAAACTTGGGCTTTGAATAGCCTGTAGGGTATTGCAAGGCTTGTATGGCAATTCTTGTCTGTTAGAATAGCCTTCTACTTAACTATCACCTTACCCTGGTTATTCTATGAAAGAAATTCAAGCTGTTTAGGTTCCGAAAGTGGAACCATGTCCTCTAACCCAAGACATCACTTTGATTTTCCTCTAGTGATCGGGCTGAGGTCTGCTTGAGAGATCCTGCTGAACATTACCCTAGAAAAGTTGAGATCACCATCCTCTATGGAATCTCTACTAGCAATGAATCTATAAAGATGAGATGAAATCCGGAATGAATAAAATATTATAGGGGTTAAAATGTATCTCAATATACATTAGGATTAGCAAAAGATCATCAAACACCATTTGCCCCACAGGGCCTATTTTAGGGTCAGTTCACCCTTTGTCCACTCTCTATAATTTGTTCCCCATCGCGAAAATATTATCCTGAAAATATGTCAGAACGATACATTTTGTTTTACAAACCCTATGACGTTTTATGCCAATTTACCGATAACGATCCGACCACTTCCCCTCGCAAAACCTTAAAAGATTTTATCTCGATTCCTGGGGTTTATCCCGTCGGACGATTAGACCGCGATAGTGAAGGATTATTGCTTCTCACCAATCAAGGTAAAATCCAACATCGCTTGAGTCATCGCCAATTTCATCACCCTCGAACTTACTGGGTTCAGGTGGAAAATATACCGGATGAAACCGCCTTGAATTCCCTGCGATCCGGTGTTAATATTAAAGACTACCAAACTCGACCCGCTCAAGTTAAAATTCTCCCAACTGAACCTGCTTTACCCCCTCGTGACCCGCCGATTCGTTTTCGCAAAACAGTACCCACCGCTTGGTTAGAAATCACCCTCACGGAAGGGCGAAATCGTCAAGTTCGTCGGATGACCGCAGCCGTCGGGTTTCCTACTTTGAGATTAATTCGAGTTGCGATCGCTCATTTACAGTTAGACGGACTCGAACCCGGTCAATGGCGCTCATTAACTCAAATTGAAGTTCAAAACTTATACAAAATTACAGGGTTTTGAAATTGATCAACAGGACGAACCAACGAATCAGTTTGATAAGAGCTGAAAATCAAATCTATAGCGATCGCTAGATTGAGTCAGCCCGAATCATTATATTTTTACCAAGAGAAGCAGGTTTAGAGCAAGGTCGTTCACGACGGATTATTTTATGCTAACATAAGTTTATCGTGGCTTGATGCCGATAATCTATGCTTGTGTATGAAATGAAGCTGCAAGGAACGCAATACCAGTACAGAAAGTTAGACGAAGCTATCCGTACTGGTAGGTTTGTTCGTAACAGCATCATTAAAGCATGGATAGACGGTCAAATCAAAAGTCGCAACGATGCTTATGCCTACTGCAAACTGCTGTCAGACAATCCAGATTTTCCCTGGGTAAACAAACTCAATTCTATGGCTCGACAAGCCCACGCAGAAAGAGCATGGGCATCCATTGAACAATTTTATCAAAAATGTCGGCAAAAAATACCGGGGAAAAAAGGATTTCCAAAGTTTAAAAAATCTCAAGTCAGAGCATCTGTTGAATACAAAACATCGGGATGGAAACTTTCAGAAGATAGACGCTATTTAACCTTTTCCGATAAGTTTCAAGCAGGTACATTTAAACTTTGGGGTAGCCGAGATTTACACTTCTATCAACTCCAACAAATTAAACGGGTTAGAGTGATTAGAAGACACGATGGGTATTATGCTCAATTTTTAATCGATCATACCAGAGAGGAAAACAAAGAACTCACAGGAAAACAAACTGGGCTAGATGTAGGTCTTAACCATTTCTACACCGATTCTTTTGGCAATCAAATAGACAATCCCCGCTTTTTCAGGAAAGA
>NZ_LATL02000032.1 GCF_000972705.2 Limnoraphis robusta CS-951
GAAACCAGTTGGCTGTAAGGGTTGTCAATGAACCAGTAATCCAAATCCGCTCTTGCTTGGAGAATCCCCTTTCTTTAGAAATGGGGAGTATGTCAAAAACTTTGCTCTATGCACGAACCCGTAAGGGTCACTGATAACTGGTCACTGATAACTGTAAACTGTCATTCCCCCCGATGAACAGGTAAAATAACAGTAACGGTCGTTCCCTGGTTAACTTCACTATCAATCCGAATTTGACCCTGATGATTTTGAACAATCGCTTGAGCGATCGCCAGTCCCAGTCCCGATCCTTGATTGCGGCGATGACTGCGAGACGGATCAACCCGATAAAAGCGATCAAAAATCTGAGGTAAAGCTTCAGGGGGAATTCCCATTCCGGTATCGCTGACCAGAACTTGAAGTCGCTCAAATTGAGAACTCGGTTTTTCTCCAGATTCGGTTCCTTTACTCAGGGACAGACGCTTTCCTTTGGGAGTCCATTGCAGTTGAACCCTGACTTCACCCCCTTCAGGAGTATGTTGTATGGCATTATCCACTAAATTGGTAAACAAACGCACCAGTTGATCCCAATCCCCCGTCAAGGTAAAATAATCTTCTAAACTAGCAGAACGGTTAGAGCTGTCCGGATCAGACGTTTCAACTTCAGGCAGTGGCGGATCGACTAAATCCAGCTTCAGGCGAATTTTTTTAGCCAAAGCGATCGCATTTTGTTCTTCGACCACTTCCATCAACACCGCATCGAGGGGAACCGCAACAAACTGAGATTGCACAATTCCGCTATCACTACGGGCGAGAAACAGCAAATCATCCACCAAACGCCCTAAACGACGGGTTAAACGTTCGATCACTTGCAGTTGTTGACGTTCATTCGGGTTGAGATCCGGTTCGGCTAAACTCACCTGAACGTTGGTTTGAATCGTGGCGATCGGACTACGCAGTTCGTGGGACGCATCTGCGGTAAACTGTTTTAAGCGTTGATAGGATTCTCTCACCGGAGCGATCGCCAAACCCGACAAAAACCAACCCATCCCCCCTGCTGAGATAATCGCCGCGATCGCACCCAGCGTCAAATCAATCATTAACTGATGAGTCGGTTTTGTCACTTCAAACCAAGGATGACTAATTCGCAGATATCCCAACACCTGACGACCAATTTCAATGCGATCGGTGACTTGTCGGAGTAAAATAGTCTCAGCTTGAGTAAGCTTAGGGATATGAACTGTTTCCCCATTGCGATTGAAATGAAGGGGAAGATTTAACGGTTCTGACAGAGTAGACCATAATAACTCCCCGGTTGGGCTAAACCATTCGATATCGATGCGATCATCATCTGTGGCGTGAGCATTGTTGCGGAAACTGGCTTCAATATTGACCTGAAACTCACCGTAAGTTGACATTTCCCTTTCCGTTGGGAAAACCGATTCAATCACCAGCGATCGCTCAATCACTTCCACCACATGATTCAGCGTATCATCAATACGTTCAATCAAAGTATTGCGAAAATACAAAAAGAAGCCGCAGACAAATAATAATAACAAAACGGCGGTAACACTGGTATACCAAATTGCCAAACGACGACGAGTTGCTTGAAACATTGATCTTGCACTCTTTCTAAAATCCTTGACAATCAAACGAAACTGAGTTGAGGTTTAAGCCCGAGGCGGAATTAATATTTCCGGATTTGGAAGAAAAAGCCTCGATCAGACATAATATGAGTGCTAACACAACAATCTTATCCTAAAACTCTCACGTCCAATGACTCTTAACCCTGGCGATCTAGCTCCTGAGTTTACATTACCGGATGCCCAAGGAAATGCGGTGAGTTTAAGTGATTTTCGCGGACAACCTCTAGTGTTGTATTTCTATCCCCGTGATAATACTCCCGGATGTACGAAAGAAGCTTGTGGTTTTCGCGATCTGTATGCTGAATACCGCTCTCAAAATATTGGGGTATTGGGTGTGAGTACAGATGATGCTAAATCTCATACAAAATTTACCACAAAACATNCCCAAGGAAATGCGGTGAGTTTAAGTGATTTTCGCGGACAACCTCTAGTGTTGTATTTCTATCCCCGTGATAATACTCCCGGATGTACGAAAGAAGCTTGTGGTTTTCGCGATCTGTATGCTGAATACCGCTCTCAAAATATTGGGGTATTGGGTGTGAGTACAGATGATGCTAAATCTCATACAAAATTTACCACAAAACATCAGCTTCCCTTTCCCTTATTGTCTGACGAAGGGGGAAAAGTTGCTAGCCTTTATGGGAGTTATGGGTTAAAAAAGTTTATGGGTCGAGAGTTTATGGGTGTCTATCGTCATACATTTGTCATTGATGCAGACGGTAAGATTATGACGATTTATCGTAAAGTCAAGCCAGCCGATCATCCGGCGGAAGTTCTCAAACTGTTTACCCCAGATTAGAGGTTATAGGCATTGGTAGAATCTGTCAAACGGTTATGGCAGTTCGGACAAACCGTATTAGGGATTATCTTTCGTCATCCAGTCACAGGCGTGAGTATTGTCCCTATTTTGCCGAATGGCCAAATTATTCTGGTTCGACGTCGTGATAACGGCAAATGGGCTTTACCGGGAGGCATGGTAGACTGGGGCGAAGACATTCCCACCGCCATGAGACGGGAACTCGCCGAGGAAACTGGACTAGAATTAGTGAAAATCGGTCGCTTGGTTGGGGTTTATTCTGCACCTGATCGCGATTCGAGACTACATTCAATCTGTATTTTAGTTGAAGCTGAAGTTCAAGGTACAATTCAAATTTTAGATCAACTAGAAATTAGTGAAGTCAAAGCCTTTAGTCGTGAGTCAATACCCAAAGATAACCTTAGCCATGACTATGATCGCCAAATACAAGATTACTTGGAAGGTCGCACCACATTAGCGTAACCTGATCAGATGATCTCTTTTTGAATCCTACTCAGTTTATCCTAATTTACATCGATTTGAAAGTTTGCTAAAAATGAACAAAACTTAGCAACCCGACTAGAGGAGAGAAATAGTTAGAGGAGAAAAGACAACCCGATTAATTCTAGGGATGCTTTATTCCTCTAGCTTCTCAGAATTTTTTAGGTTATAAACACCAACAGACGGATTGAAATTTCCTGTTCATTAAACTGATTAAATGAAATTGTAGCGATGTTTGAACAGATTCATCATTCTCGTGTNAACTTAGCAACCCGACTAGAGGAGAGAAATAGTTAGAGGAGAAAAGACAACCCGATTAATTCTAGGGATGCTTTATTCCTCTAGCTTCTCAGAATTTTTTAGGTTATAAACACCAACAGACGGATTGAAATTTCCTGTTCATTAAACTGATTAAATGAAATTGTAGCGATGTTTGAACAGATTCATCATTCTCGTGTCAAATTGTCTCAGGGTCAAATGTTCTGGCGTGAAATGGGTCAATCAGGTCTTAACCTTGTATTCTTACATGGAGCGTGGCATGATGGCAGTCAATGGTTGCCTGTCTTTGAGTATTTGTGTGGCGAATATCGTTGTTTTGCACCAGATTTATTCGGCTGCGGGGAATCAGATTCTCCCAATATTCATTACTCTATTGATTTAATTGTAGACAGTTTAGCTGAATATCTAAACATCCTGAAGTTAGACGATGTTTGTTTAGTGGGTCACTCTTTGGGGGGGTGGATAGCGGCTAGTTTTGCCCTGAAATATCCCGAACGAGTCAGGCGTTTAGTGCTGATTTCTCCTGAAGGTGTAAAGGCGAGTTATCAAGAAGGACGTTGGCGTTGGCGGCGCTGGTTAGCTCATCGGCCGGCTCCATTATACTTGCTTTTAAAACTGATTTATCCGTTTGCCAAATTGGTAGGACAGGGGAAAAAAGTCAAACAAACTCTACAACATAGACAACAAATGCTGAATTTTGTGGGTGCTTCTCGACTTCTATTTAAGCGACGTTGGGCGGAGTATCGCTCAGAATTGCTCGATGAACGTTTATCTGTATTGAGAGCGCCTGCCCTAATTTTACAAGGAACTCACGACAAACCCATCTCATTATCGATGAGTGAATCTTATTCTGTTCTCGCACCAATGGCAAATTTACAGGTTGTCAAACCGGGCGGTGAGAATTTACCCCAAGAACTTCCCGATGTGGTGGCACAATATATTCGAGAATTTGTTGCAGGTTATCTCAATTTAGTTTAGCTCCTGACCTTTAAGTTTGTATCGAGTGGTCGAGTTGATCAAGAAAATAGGGGAGCAGTCTTGTTTAATCGGTTTTAGAGACATCTTCAACGACTTTAACCCGTCCTCGAACTACAGAACGGAGTAGTCTATCAATAGAGCGTCTTTCCTCTTCGTTGAGAGATTCATCCAGCACAGCCGCCATCAGTCCATAGCGATCAGCTTGGGTAAGACAGTGGTGATCTGTAACCGAGGCGATGATTTCATTAATGGCACCAGGGAGGAGATTAACTTGATCCATACAGGAAATTATAGACTCGACTTTACGATTTTCTCACGATTGAGAAATAATCGGGGTGATAGTTTTCGGGGAAATTTTGTGAANGATCTGTAACCGAGGCGATGATTTCATTAATGGCACCAGGGAGGAGATTAACTTGATCCATACAGGAAATTATAGACTCGACTTTACGATTTTCTCACGATTGAGAAATAATCGGGGTGATAGTTTTCGGGGAAATTTTGTGAACTCACCCCTAGAGTCTGAGTGATATCGATCACTGAGTTTGACGAACGATTTTCGGCTTGTCGGGAAAGGGTTTTTCTTCAAGCTTTGATAAATCTCGCTCTAGGGCGATCGCTTCTGTGTCTTCCAGTACCTCAGACAGAGGAGCGAGGGTTTTTGCTAGTTTGGTTTGCTGTTCTAACTGATCGCTATAGGCGAGAATATTTCCTAAGCCGTTGATGATTTCTCGCAGATTTTGGCGAACTTTCGGATCACCGATCAGATCATCGACATCAGAGGTGATTTTTTCGACATTTTGTAGGGTTGTTCTCGCCGAGTCGAGGGTTTGTTGGAGTAGGATTAAAGTTTGGGGATCGTTAACAGCTTTCGAGAGATCTAATAAATTTTCAGAAGCTTCTGCTGCGTTCGACGATAAGACTTCTAAATTGGTTAACAAACTTCCTTGTTCGATTTGATTGAGTAGGGGACTAATACTCGCCGCCGTAACGCTCAGTTCCCCGGTAATTTGTTCAATATTTTTGAGGGTATTGGCGAGTGTGGAACGGTTACTTGCAATTAAAATCTGTACTTCATTACTAATTGTACTGACTTCATTAGCCGCGCGTTGAACGGAATTTGCCGATTCAATTGTTGCGCGTGTAACTTGATTCGTTGAGTCTTGTAAGGTAGCTGAAATTGAATTTAATTCCGTTGAAAAAGAGCCAATTCCCTCATCAACTGAATTACTGACACTTCCCAATTCTGTCCGCGCTACTTCAACTAANATTGAATTTAATTCCGTTGAAAAAGAGCCAATTCCCTCATCAACTGAATTACTGACACTTCCCAATTCTGTCCGCGCTACTTCAACTAACTCCGTCATTTTTGTGCTGAGTTTGGAGACTTCATCGGCGGCTAATGCGGTGCGTTGTGCCGCTTGATTCAGGTTTTTAAACAGTTCAGGACTGGTATAAAGTTCGCTAAATTCTACCATAGAAGCAATCAATCGTTCTAAGCTCACTCCGCTTTCTCCAGACAGCAGCACATCATTACAAATAATCGTTTCAGGACAGTCGGAACTGAGGGGATTTTCATCTTTCATTTCCTCAGATAAAGCCTGATTCGGAATAATATCAACAAAATTTTCACTCAATAATCCACTTTGACTAGAGCGAATCATCACATCACGAGGAATCACTAACGTTGAGGAGGTGATCTCTAAGCGGACTTCGACTTGATTAGAAGTGGGTTTTATATCAAGAACTCGACCAACTTTTACTCCCCGATATCGCACAGGTGTTCCCGGCTGCATTCCAGACGCTTCAGGAAATTCTACCCGAATTTGATAGCCTGTGTTATCGAGACGCAAGCCCTGAACCCAGAAGGCAACCATTCCAAATAAACTTAATCCTAACAACGTTAATAACCCAACTGAACCTTCTCGAATTGCTCGCGATCGCATGATATCCTATTCCCTTTTCAATCGGATGGCATTAAAAAAATATAAAGACTTGGAGCTGATGTTCCTCGTTATTTAATCATAGCTATCTTGAACAATAACATTGAGCTGGAGAACACTTTTGGTCATTTTTAACAATTTTTTTAGGATATTTTTATTTTTTAAAGCTGTGCAGATTGTTCTCACAATCGTAAATAAATCCTTAAGTCAAAATCTGAATCGGCCCGTTCACACTGCCGCTAAAAAACTGTCGTACAATGGGGTTATCGGTGCTGTAGGCTTGATCAACGCTTCCCGACCATTGAATCTTTCCTTTGTAAAGAAAAATCACTTCATCGGCCGTTCGTCGAATCGTGCTATCTTGGTGAGTAACCATCACATAAGTCTTGGCTGCTCCTCCATTATTTTGAAGCTCACGAATTAAATCTTCAATCACCGTCGAAGCAATCGGATCTAAACCTGCGGTGGGTTCATCATAGAGGATGACTTCCGGATTATCAGCCGGATTTTCAGGATTAGGTAAAATTGCACGAGCAAAACTCACCCGTTTTCGCATTCCGCCAGAAAGTTCAGCCGGATAGCGATCGCCAATCCCCGGTAATCCGACCATTTCTAACTTTTCATCGACTAACTTTTCAATGGTTTGATGAGACAATTTAGTATGTTGATAGAGCGAAAATCCGACATTTTCCCTCACCGTCAACGAGTCAAATAGAGCCGCATTTTGAAATACCATCCCAATCCCAATCGGATCACGAATATCATCAACCCAACCTTTACGTTTCTGACCCTTAATATAAATCTCACCCGCATCCGGTATCAGTAACCCCGCAATAATTCGCAGGATAGTCGATTTACCCGTTCCCGAAGGGCCGATAATCGCTAGAGCTTGTCCTCGGTGGATATTCAAGTCAACGTCATCGAGAATAACGTTATTTCCAAAAGACTTGCTAATCCCCTGTAGCTCTATTAAAGTTTCATCATCATGGGGCATGAGATCTTCTGCACAAAAGGCCACTTGATCGCTGTGATCATCTATTGTACAGAGTGTTTACAGTTTACAGTCAACAGTAATCACCTGACCAGTTATCAATATTGCCCTTGTGCCTTTTGCATGAACGCCTCTCTTGCAAAGTTGCTCTCTTACGAACTTCGCTCTCGACGGAAACCGCCAAGTCGCGAGTTCGCGCTCCACTTGGGGAGACCCCAAGACCGCACTTTGCGCTTTTGCCTGTTCCCTGTTGCCTTATATTGTATGAGAAGATAGACCTGCAAAGGGGATGCTCACACTAAAACAGGAGGGGATGGAAACAACGAACAACTCAACCCTTCCGAAATCTTGATTGCATCAGTTGTTCAAATCCTGTTGATACCTCTGAGGTTTTCATCGATGTCAAATAGTTCATTGAAACACAACCTACGCAGATTAGCGAAATCTAGGCATATTCTAGGTTGGTCAAGCAGTCATTCCCCCCGTCGTCTGCAACAGTGGTTTAAATGGTTGGCGCCGGGACTGTTGGTGAAACGCTGGTTACTGATGAGTGTGGCGGGAATACTCCTCACCAGTTTGGGGTTAGCCGTTTGGACGGGGATGACTCCTATTTTTTACCTGCTGCAACTGCTTAAGGATATTTTGGGGTTGATCACGACTGTTCTTCCCAATTTCATATCTGGGCCTCTGGCGATTATTATGGGTCTGATGTTAATCTTTTGGGGTCAAACTCGCACTTTAAATTCTATTACTCAAGTGTTGATGCCGGAAGGTGATGATCATCTGGTGGATCGGTTGCTGGCCCATCGTCGTTTGCAGAGGGGGCCGAAAATTGTCACGGTGGGGGGTGGAACGGGTTTATCCACGCTGTTACGCGGCTTAAAACCCTATAGTGCTAATATTACGGCAATTGTCACGGTGGCTGATGATGGCGGGTCTTCTGGACGCTTACGCCGGGAAATTGGGGTGCTACCTCCGGGAGATATTCGCAACTGTATCGCCGCTTTAGCCGATGAAGAACAGCTTTTAACAGAACTGTTTCAATACCGTTTTAAAGCGGGTGATGGCTTAAGTGGTCACAGTTTTGGCAATCTGTTTTTAACCGCCATGAGCGATATTACAGGGGATTTAGAACGGGCAATTGCGGCGAGTTCTAAGGTTTTAGCCATTCGCGGTCAAGTTTTACCTGCAACCTTGAGTGATGTACATTTGTGGGCAAAATTAGAGGATGGTCGGCGAATTTATGGCGAATCAAGTATTACTGAAGCCAAAGGCAAAATTGTGAAAATTGGCTGCATTCCGCCTGATCCTCCTGCCTTACCCAAAGCCATTCAAGCCATAGTTGAATCGGATTTAATTATTATCGGGCCGGGGAGTTTATATACCAGTGTAATTCCCAATTTATTAGTGCCAGAAATTGCCCAGGCGATCGCTTCTGCAAATGTTCCTCGGATTTATGTTTGTAATGCCATGACCCAACCGGGAGAAACCGATGGTTATACCGTTGGTGATCATATTTTAGCGATTGATAATGCCTGTGGTTGTCGTTTATTTGATGCGGTGTTAGTTCAGGGAAAAGTCCCTCTCGCCCAATCTTTAATTAAATATGCCCAAGAAGGATCATATCNCCCCCTGCTATCCCCAACGCAATTCAAGCCATAGTTGAATCGGATTTAATTATTATCGGGCCGGGGAGTTTATATACCAGTGTAATTCCCAATTTATTAGTGCCAGAAATTGCCCAGGCGATCGCTTCTGCAAATGTTCCTCGGATTTATGTTTGTAATGCCATGACCCAAACCGGGAGAAACCGATGGTTATACCGTTGGTGATCATATTTTAGCGATTGATAATGCCTGTGGTTGTCGTTTATTTGATGCGGTGTTAGTTCAGGGAAAAGTCCCTCTCGCCCAATCTTTAATTAAATATGCCCAAGAAGGATCATATCCGGTGGTTTTAGATCGAGATGTCGTTAAACAGTTAGGGCGAAGAATTGTATTAACGAATGTGATTGAAGTCGATGAAAAAACGGGTTATGTGCGTCATAATTCTGAACGGTTAGCTCAAGTTTTATTACGCTGGTATTCTCACGCTTAACATCAAGGTTTAAAATGTCTGTAACGCTCACGGTTTTTCTAGCGGATTCTCAAGCCACTCATCATTTAGGGGAGTGTTTAGGAAAAGCTCTTTCTCCAGGTTCTATTCTGTTACTCGAAGGAGATTTAGGGGCTGGAAAAACGACATTAATTCAAGGTTTGGGTGCAGGGTTAGAGATTCCTGAAAATATTGAAAGTCCTACTTTTACCTTGATTAATGAATATCATTCTGGGCGTGTTCCTCTCTATCATCTGGATTTATATCGCTTGGAACCCTCGGAAATTGAAGACTTAAATATTGAATTGTATTGGGAAGGAAGAGAAGTTCCACCTGGAATTACGGCGATAGAATGGGCGGAACGTTTACCTTATAAACCTGCTGATTTTATTCAAATTGGTTTAACCTATCAAGATGATGGGAGTCGTTTGGCTGAGATGATTTATCCCGAATCATTACAATTAATTTTATAAGGGGAAAATTCACCACAAAGACACGAAGATTCCCTCTTGGTGTTTTCTGTGTCGAGCGTGGTTTTTATTCATTCTATTTTTCTGTTATAGCGCTACTTGAATCGGCAAAAGGCAACAGGCAAGAGGCAAAAGTGCCAGCAGAAAATATTTTCAGCATTTACCAATGTCCTAATCCTTATGCGTAGTGCTATAACTCCAGAAATATATAGGGCTTGCTGAAAAAGTATCGGAAAAACTTGAGCTGTTGATTCATCAAGAGTTACTTGATTTTTTAGAAGTCCTAGAAAAATCAAATTGCAATTCTTCTCGATCCAGGGCTTGTTTTGCCTTTAGTAATGCTCTTGTTCTAGCCAATTGACTTTTCCAAGCCGAACGGGGCAGAAGAGGGGAAGGAGTGGGTGCAACTGTCTCTAACAGGTTTGAATCGGTTGAAAAGGACTCAGTTTTTAGATGTTCTGCCATGACTTGATCATTTGTGACTAAGAAGTTTTGAGGGTTGTTCGTGCCAATGCTCAGGCCATTGAATCTGATCGGCTGTAAAATGTAGAGGATCAGACTCAACCCAAGGAGCATTTAGAGGTTCCTCAACTAACTCAAACTCTCCATTATCAAAGGGTAATCCGACCGCCTGGACTTTCGGCACAACCCGTTCCCGTTTTCCCTGATCCGCATGAGCTAAAGCCCGATGATGGCAGTAGGGATTATTACCTCGGCGATTAAAAAACACATGAGCAGTCCAAGTACAGCCCCCCCGACAGAGTTCGGCATACTCACAGGTTTGACAAAATCCCCACAAGTGAGCCATTCCCTCAGCAGTTCCGGCATTCAAGTTAAACCGAAGTTCTTCAGTGGCTTCAATAATTTCTCGCAAGGGTCGCTCTCTGATATTGCCACCCGTGTAAGCTTTTGTCGGTAAGGAAGGACACCCTTTAATTGCGCCATCTGCTTCAATTCCCAAGGTTGAAAGACCTGCGTTGCAGCCCTGCCAGAACGTCCAGTCATCTTCCTGTCCCCGCCCCCGCAACAACCGTTCATAGGGGCCGTAGTAACCGATATTATTTCCGGGCTGGATCTGAACGCCGTCTTTTTTTGCCTGTTGAGCAACCCGCGCTAACATCGGGTAAACCGCCAGCAATTCGCAGGGCTGAAGTAAAATTTCGCTGTTATCGGCAGCGTTTCCCATCGGCACCGTTAACTGAATCTGCCATGCCCGAGCGCCAGCATCTCGAATTTTCTCATAAATCCGGGGAAACTCTGGGGCTGACAGACGATTGATTTGAGTATTGCAACCGAAGGGAATACCAACCTGTTTCAAATGACCCATCGTTTTAAACGCCCATTGCCAGGAACCGGGGCGACCTCGGAGGCGATCATGGGTGGCTTCTAGACCATCGACGGAGATGGAAACAGTGGCAATTCCCGCCCGGTGCATTTTCTCGGCGGTTTCTAGAGAGATACCATAGCCCCCCGTTGTCATCGTACACCGCATCCCTGCCCGGTTAATTGCCTCCGCAATTTGCAGCCAGTCGGGGCGCAGGAAGGCTTCTCCTCCGATTAATGTGACTTCCGTAATCCCCACCTCTGCCATTTGCTGCACCAGATCAAGGGCTTCATGGGTGGACAATTCCTGTTCACGAGCCTGTCCTGCCCTTGAACCGCAATGACTACAGGCTAAATTGCATTTTAGAGTAATTTCCCAAACCGCGTAGCTCGTTCGACGGTATGCCATAGCAATCCCTCAACATTGGTCCTGTGGTGAGTCTTGATTAATCGAATTCAATTAATCCTATTCTGAAACGATTACCCCATAAATGGGCTGAAATTTGGGATCATCAATGGGTTCAACGACAACGCCATACATGGGTTGCAGTATTGGGTCATCAATGATTACCCCATACATGGGCTGCACTATTGGGTCCTCAATGGGCTTTGGCCGCCGAAAGCGCCGTTTCCCATTCCTGATATACCCACCAATTGCACCGACCAATTCCGCTTCTGTCAATTCGTGAAACTCATCCCGTTCTTTGAGATCAAGCAGTTGAATTGAAGCGGTTTCAAATTCTTCCTGAGAAAATGTGTAGCCCTTATCCTGTAAGAATTGCTGCGCCTGATCAGCAACGTTATTTTGGAGTTGTTCGCGGAAGCTTGTATCCTTGACCAGTCGAACTAAAAAGTCCTTGACGTTTTCTAAGATGTTAATAGGTATCATAAAATGCTCCCTCAATAAATTGATGGCAGGGTGTAAAAAGTTGTTTAAAAAAAAATAGCATGAGTTGAGAGATGGCAACTGCCAAAATGGCATTTTTTGCAGCCACAAAATGCTTGAAAATTCAACAAAAAGTGAGCGCCCTATTCCCATCGTACCCGGGGAAGAAACCCTACAACTCCCAAAAATTCCTCTAATTCACTGCAACACCACCGAAATTCCTCTGATTTGATGATGCTCTGACTGCAATTAAACGTCAGTATTCCAAATGTTCCCTTTCATGGGCATCCGCTAGTGTAGGGTGGGTGACAACCCATAACTGATATGATGTCCGGTTGATTAATTTTATTATGGGGGCGGGGCGGGTTTATCTCAATCTTGGAGTAGTCGTAAAAATCTTGTAGAACCCGCCCCTACACTTGGGATGATTGATTAGTCGGATATCATATGAACTGTTGAAATCCCAAACTTTTTACTGTCACCCGCCTTTCCCCTTAAAATTGTAGGGTGAAAACCAACCAAGAACATACAGAGAACACGAATGTTTTCTCTGGTTTTTCTCTGTATTTCGTGGTTTTTATTCATTCAATTTTTCTGTTAACTCCAGAAAAAAATTTACAGGAGAGTACCATTCGGCATGATTGTATTTGCAAAAATTGCTTCTTTCAAATGCTCTTCTGTAAGAAATAAAGCATTCGTTAAATTAGCTTCTTTAAATAGGGCTTTTTTTAATGAAGTTTGAGCTAAATTAGCATCCGTTAGATTAGCATCTGTTAGATTAGCATCTGTTAGATTAGCACCCGTTAGATTAGCTCTTGTTAAATTAGCACCCGTTAGATTAGCATCCGTTAAATCAGCACCCGTTAAATCAGCACCCGTTAAATTAGTACCCGTTAGATTAGCACCCGTTAAATTAGCTCTTGTTAAATTAGCACCCGTTAAATTAGCATCCGTTAAATTAGCATCCGTTAAATCAGCACCCGTTAAATTAGCACCGGTTAAATTAACTTTGCTGAAATTAAGCTCATTAAGCCGACGATTTTGTAAATCAATACCACTAAGATCTAATCCTGGTTTTAGTAGAATTGCTTCTAACTCCGAAGGGTAAACTATCTTAGGAAAGTATTGCCAATTACTATTGAGAAAAACGCCCTCCAAACTCACTCCAGTCAAGTCACAGAGACAAGAATCACTAATAAATGTACCTTGAAGATTAGCGTTGTGAAAAGTTGAGTGACTGAGATTACATCCATAAAAACGCGCATCATAAAAATAGGCATTCGTGAAATTAACTTGGCGCAAATCAACTAGAGGCTGACCGCTCCTACTTGACTCGTGCCACGAAACCTCACAAAAACGAGCGTTACTAAAATTAGCTCCTGTAAAACAGCAATGCCACCAAAAAATAGCATAGAACAAACGTGTATTGCTCAAGTTTGCTTCACTTAAATCACAATAATAAAAATTAACACACGAATCCCCTCCTAAATCGGCATGACTGAGATTAGCTCTTTGAAAGTCTACATCTTCAAAAGCTGACTCTAAGGTCGCATGGCTAAGATTTGCTCCTTGTAAACAAACATTTTTAAGTTCGCTTATCTTGCTGTAGCTGAGGTCGGCTCCTTCTAACAATACATCTTCTAGATATAGTATATTGCTATGGCTGAGATTTGCTCCTTGTAAACAAACATTTTTAAGTTCGCTTATATTGCTGTAGCTGAGATCAACACCTGTGAGATCAACATCTTCGAGAAAAACAAAGCCGAAAATAGTGAAACGGATGGGATACGTCGAGCGCCGCACTGGGCGTCAGTGATAAAACTCGATGGATTTCGAGGAAGTTTGTCTGAGCATCCACCACCGGTGAGGTCCGGTTGACGATATCCTCACTCCTCAAAAACGCGCAACCCATGCTTTGACTGGTTAGCAACGTCATTGGCACTTCCGGAAAGGTTGGCACCAAAATCGTTTGGTTCTAGCTTTTTCGGCACATTTTTAAGTTCGCTTATATTGCTGTAGCTGAGATCAACACCTGTGAGATCAACATCTTCGAGATATTCAAAATTTCCCCTCTCAAACTCGGCATGGCTGAGATTTGCACCTTGTAAATAAACATAATACAGATTTGTTATTTTGCTGTAGCTAAGATCGGCTCCTTGTAAATAAACATGATACAGATTTGTTATTTTGCTGTAGCTAAGATCGGCTCCTTCTAACAATACACTTTCTAGATTTGCTATATTGCTATGGCTGAGATTTGCGCCTTCTAACAGCACATTTTTTAGATTTGTTATATTGCTATAGCTGAGATCAACACCTGTAAGATCAATATCTTCGAGATCCTGAAATGTTCGTTGTCCCGCTTGATAAGCATCTATTACGTCTTGTCGGTTCATCGTTGTACACATCATGTATTCCGATTATAGCACATTTGAAAGATCACAAGAGGTTTCAACTTGATGGGTTATGCT
>NZ_LATL02000033.1 GCF_000972705.2 Limnoraphis robusta CS-951
GGTTCATATTTTGCAGGGATGATGTGTGTTGTTATGTAATATTCTATTTGAGAAATAATTCAGCCAAGCCACTTTTACTAAATCTTTAACTTGTTTCAAAAGTTAGATAAAAATATTGAGTTTTTGTTTTGTATTTTTTTTACGACAGGAATCTATTACTGATGACAAATAATTAGTTAATGTACATCAGACATTTATAGATGAGTTTTAAATTTTAAGGTTTTAGTTAGTGGGGGCGGTGGGACTTGAACCCACACGACCGTTTAAGGTCAACGGATTTTCATCCTCTCGCAGCTTTCGCTACTGCCGTTGAACATCTGTCCAAACAGCTTTGAGAATTGGACTCTCCCTTTACCCTCGCCTTTACGTTAGGGTAGCTCCCGTCGAGTCTCTGCACCTTCCTAGTCCATGAACTAGGCTTGGCTCAGGATTGCCTTGTCTGTCTCCAGATTTAGGTTTCCCTGAATTTGAGAGCCGTCACTTAAGGGATTTCTCACCTCAAGGCTCAGTTTTCTAAGTCCGTAGCGTCTACCATTCCGCCACGCCCCCAAGTTTTCACTGGTTCTATTCTGTCTTTTTCAGACAGTGTTCTACACTATAGCACAACAAATTCAATTTGTGCAAGTTTTTTGAGGAGAAGTTGCAAATCTCATCTCAAAAGCCACTGAGATAACAATTCAAGACAGCGCGAGGGTGTAATAATGGTTCAATGTGTGAAAGATGCTATCACACCTGTTTTATCTGTTGTTGAATCTCAATCACAACTATGTCTATCACCTCTCCCATCGCGATTACCTTGATTCTGTACGTTGCACTAGCGGGTGCGTATCTTTTAGTCGTTCCGGCTGCCGTGTATGCTTACCTCAACAGTCGTTGGTATGTGGCAAGCTCCTTTGAACGGGCTTTCATGTACTTCTTGATGTTCTTCTTTTTACCCGGTATGATTGTCCTCGCCCCATTTTTAAACTTTCGTCCCAAAGCCCGACAGATTGAGAACTAATGCGACGAATTGATGCAATTGCCATCGGAATCGGAGTCTTCGCCGCCGGGGGCATCGCCTATCTGATCTTACAAGCGATTGGCCTAGAAAGTATAGATGCCGGGATTTGGAGTCAAGTCTTATTAGTCGCTGCTTTGGTGGGTTGGTTATTGAGTTATCTGTTTCGGGCGCTCACCCAAAACATGACCTATAACCAACAAATCAAGGATTACGAAGATGCAGTCTTGCAAAAACGGCTCGAAGAAATGACACCGGAGGAGTTAGCCCAACTCCAAGCCGAAGTCGAACAAGAAAAACAGCAGCGTCAAAATCGGGAAAACTAGCCCTTTCTCCCTTTCCCGGTTGCTGATTTGAGATTCGCTCCCCACCCAAACGATAAACTATGATTTCTGTTTCTCAAAAATTTGAGTCTTTGCGATCGCCATCAACGGACTCAACACACCGCCACTGTGCTTTAATTCCCTTTATTACCGCAGGTGATCCGAATCTCGAAACCACCGCTCAAGCGTTGCAGGTTTTGGATCAAAATGGGGCGGATTTAATTGAGTTGGGGGTTCCCTACTCTGATCCCTTAGCAGATGGGCCAGTCATTCAAGCGGCGGCGACTCGCGCTTTACAACGGGGAACTCGTTTAGAAGCCGTCTTAGAAATGCTACAAACCGTTAGCCCCAATATAAAAGCACCGATTATTTTATTTACCTATTACAACCCGATTCTGCATCGGGGAATTGAACCGTTTTTGCAGCAAATTTATGATGCTGGGGCGCGAGGCTTAGTGGTTCCCGATTTACCTTTAGAAGAAGCACCGAGTCTGTTAAAACCTGCGAGTCAAATGGGGATAGAAGTCACGCTATTAGTGGCGCCAACTTCTCCCAAAGAACGGATTGAATTGATCGCCCGTCAGTCTCAAGGGTTTATTTATTTAGTCAGTGTTACTGGAGTCACCGGAATGCGGACTCAAGTGCAAACTCGGGTTCAAGATTTACTCCAACTGATGCGAAGTATAACTGATAAACCCATTGGGGTTGGGTTTGGGATTTCTCAACCGGAACAAGCCCGCTCCTTGCGCGACTGGGGTGCTGATGCGGTGATTGTTGGGAGTGCAGTGGTTAAACGTTTAGCTGAAGGAACACCTTCCGAGGGTTTAGAGGCGATCGCTCAATTTTGTTCGAGTTTAAAAGGGGCAATTTCTGGGGACTAGAATCATTTATTATTAATGATTTGAACTCAAATCTGCTAGATCTATAAATACAAGAATCACCCCAAGTTTTGTTTGGGGTGGGTTTATTTGATGACCCTGATGTTAAATTTTTTTATAGATGACCCCGATCAATTAACCCTCTAATCAACTAGCTGATGAATAGACCAGATTACAAATAACTGATGTCTTGTCCATTCAAGAAAGAAGAACGCTGGAAGTTTAGTGCTCCCATAAACACATAACTTCCAGCTCCTTGAAACCCTCGTAATGTGCCTTTCTATATTTAATTATTGCAGGCAGTTTTTGAGATTACAAGAGGTCTTTTGCAATCACCCACTTTTCTCGCTTGCTCCGACAGGAATTTCCTGAAACTCTCTCTGTATAAGGCTTGTAGGACTAGGATTTTTGAGATTATACTCATGTTTTTTGTCTCAATCTGTCCCATTTTTCACCCAGTTGACAAACGGACAGGGATATGGTACTTTTCAACAACAATTGAGCGAATATAACATTCTTTTAAAAGGAATTGAGGGGTAATCCCTATATTCAATATATCCAATTCTGGATAGGCAGTAAACCGATCAGTCTCATCTCTCCTTTGAATGAAACCCTTAACGGGTTTGATGGGTTCAAATTCAAGCCTTAATGATCATAGACGCAACTAACGTATTTTTCGCAGCATCTCAAACGCATTTCCCCGCAAACCCATAGGAAGCAAAGACAGCAAAAGTCCTGTCCAAGCTTTCCCCCGTGAGTAAGACTGAGACTCCCAAACCAGTTGTTGTCCTTTTTGAGTCTCGCCGTTTTCAATTAACCGCAGTCCCAGTAAAAGTTGAGATTCTTGTAAACGCGATCGCCGGATATTTTCTAAAGCTTGATCGTCAAACTGATAACTGTTTAAATACTGAACTTTATCTCTAAGATAGGGAATAGCGCGATCAATTCCCTGTTGTTCACTATGGACGCGATATTCCATCAAACGTTCCGGGAGATAATAAGCTTTTTTTCCCGCTATTGCTAAACGGACTAATAAATCATTATCTTCGCAATTTTGAATATTAGGACGCATATATCCGACATCAAGTAACGCTTGACGGCGAAATAAAGTTGCGCCAATTTGAAAGCTTTGTTGAACAAATACAACTTGGAGTAAATTTTCCACTTCTCCGGCTTTTAAAGTGGTTCTTCCCCAGCGTTGGGAGTTGGTTTGGGTAGCGATTTCATCGCGAATATTATCAATATTAATAATCCAATGATCCGTTCCGACAAAATCAATTTGAGGATGTTGATCTAATATTTGAGTTGTTTTGGCGAGAAACTCCCGAGTCAGGCGATCATCATCATCAAACTTGATAAAATAGTCTCCGGTGGCGGCGTCAAACCCTGATCGCATATTGTTACTTTTGCCAATATTTTGAGGATGGCGAATATAGCGAATACGGGAGTCTGTTAACTCAGACATCATCTCGGAGGTTCCATCGGTGGAACCATCATCACAGATGATTAATTCAAAGTCTTGTTCGGTTTGTTGAAGAACACTGTTAATCGCCAAGGGGAGGAGATTAACCCGATTAAAAGTGGGAATGCAAATGCTAATTTTAGGCATTCGTTATGACTTGATGATACAGATCAAACCTTTTTTAACTTGTTAATAGAGCGTTGTACAAATCGATTAGCTTTCTCAAACAAACTCGGAGGCTTTAGTTTTGTGGGCTTCTGTTCAGGATGCTTCAAAAAGCGATAATGTAAAAACACATCTTGATAAGGAATATGAACATCTTCACCCTGAGATAAACGCCCAAAATCAACTGAAGAATAACCCATATAGTGAATGCGATGAATCGGTTTTAATCCATCCTGATTGTAGAGAACGTTGTCTATATTGACAAATGGATCAGCATTGGCGCAGTTGCCTGTTCTTTCTTCACCATTAGAACTTCGAGTAAAATTAAAAATGGGTCGGTTTGTCACCAAAGACATATAACTGAATAAATCAGCATCACACCACCAAGATAAAGAGTTAATCCATTCAATTTCGCGATGTTCAATGAGTCTCTTTTTTAACGTTTCCAATTCTTGAACTCCAAAAATTCCAGCCCGAGAACCGAAGAAACTAGAACAGTGAATTTTAGATCGTACCTCAGATTCAGTTAATCCACTATCTTGATAAACTCGATCAAAGTTAAAAGCGGCTACCTCTTTTCGCTTGGCGTGTTCCCAATCATCAAATACAAAATCGTATTCCTCTAGTTTAGTAAACACTTGATCGAGGGGCTTCATTGCTAGGCTATCAGCATCATAGAAAACAAACTCTTCAAACTCGCCATCAAAAGCGCACATTTTTCGCAGAAGATTACTTTTATTGTACCATTTTGCAATTTTTTTCTTTGATTGAGTTGCTCGGGGATGAGCCGCCCAAACTTCTTTGGCAAATTCTTCCCAGCGCTGCATTTCTGGATAATTCTCGTAAAGGGTTACATTTGCCCGAGCATTTATTTCGCGTTTAACTTTTTCCAAGCGATCGTCATAAGGGATCACGCAAACCGGAATATTTGAGCCAACATTAACCTCAATACTATTGAGCAAAGCCACTAACTGGTCAAAAACCACATCATTGGCTAAAGTATAAATGCCTTGGGATTCCATTCCTCCACTCCTAGCTCTTCTCAATTTGTTAATGATTTAAACTTATTTTTCACCCCCACCTATGAATAAATTACATCCTCTGAAAATTTTAATGATTTCTTCAACCTTTCCCTATCCTCCTAGTCGAGGGGGAACCCAAGTGCGAACCTTTAACTTGCTCAAATATTTGACTCAAAACCATTCTATCACTGTTGTAACTCAAAGATCCCCAGATGTCACCGATGTGGAAATTGAGGAGTTGCGAGAATACGTTGATCAATTAGTCGTTTTCCCTCGTCCTCAAACTTCAGCAGCAACAGGCGGAACTTGGGCAAAAATCAGGCGTTTTGGTCAATTTTTAACCCAAGGAACACCACCCAGCGTCTTGTCAAATTATTCTCAACAGATGCAACAATGGATTTTGGAGTTTGTGGGTTCGGGAAAATGCGAGGCGATCACTTGCGAACATAGCGTTAATGAAATTTATGTGCGTCCTCAATGGAAACAACATCTCAAAACCGTTGTCAACGTTCATAGTTCTGTTTACGGCACAATTCGCCAACAGTTGGAAACCCACAGGGCAGAAAAACCCCTGCGCGATCGCTTAAACCTTCCCCTACTGTATCGCTACGAACAACGCTACTGCTCAAAATTTTCGGCAATTGTGGCAACAACAGAAGAAGATCGTCAACAACTGCAAGCGTTCAACCCCAAAGCCCAATTTGAAATTATTCCAAACGGCGTAGACTTCAGTCTGTTTCCTCTGCGCCCAAAAGATCCGGGAGGACACCGATTGATTTTTATCGGCGCAATGGATAACTTAGCTAATATTGATGCTGCTCGTTATTTTAGTTTAGAGATATTTCCTCAAGTGCAACAGCGTTATCCCGATGCAACACTCGCCCTTGTGGGGGCTAAACCCGTCCCAGAGGTATCACAATTATCGACATTACCGGGAATAGAAGTCACAGGACGAGTCCCATCAATGGCAGAATATTTACATCAAGCAACTGTTTGTGTCATACCGATGCGAACAGGTTTTGGTATTAAAAACAAAACCTTGGAGGCAATGGCAGCAGGAGTGCCTGTAGTCGCCAGCGATCGCGGTTTAGAAGGACTCGCCGTTGACGGGGCAAATGTGCCGTTACGAGCCTTACGAGCCAACACACTGGAGGAATATGTCGCCGCCATTAGCCAACTTTTCGAGGATGCTCAACTCAGACAACAACTCTGTGATCAGGGGCGAAGTCTGATCGAAAGCGAATACACTTGGGAACGAGCGGGTCAACGCTATGAACAAGTCCTACTGCGATAAATTGTTCCTCAACGACACAGTAGGGTAAAAAAAGAGAGCAAATAGTAGATCGGAAACCCTGGACAATAGGCGGAGAGCTGACGATGAACAACAAGTTTCACCGAAGAAACCGAACACCCAAAACCCCCCCTCAAATGGTGAGAATCCTGTACCGAATCGGATGGCTACACCCAAAACCCAAAGGTAGCGAAACCTCTGCTGTAGCCCCCATTCAACAGACGTCTAAGCCTTCACGTCGTCGGCAGAGATTACCCCTGCCCAAAAACACTATCCTAAAAGCTGTGTGGAAAAAGTGGATGGCTGATGGAGTTGCTTTTGCTCTGTTATTGGGCGGATCAACTTTACTCGCCGGCGGTGCTTGGTTTAGTTACAAGTTGATTTTAGATCCCGATGTCGGAATTTGGCTCAATCAGTTTTTACCGGCTTGGACTCAAGTTCCCTTACAACCCCATGACGCGATCAAAACCCTTGATCAAGTGGGCCTTAGTCTCGAAGAACAGGGACTTACCATTGGAGAAAGCTTATCCTTACCCCGATCAGATTCTCCCCAATCTTCTCACGCTCTGTTAGAAAATAATCCCTACTTAAACTTCCTCAAACCGTTTCTCTTACCCCCTGAGAAGCTGGTGCAGAATTCGCCGGATTTGTTAGTTCCGGTGATGAAAAAACGCGAACCTTCTCAAGTTCATCCTTGTCCTACAGTTTGTCAGGAAATCGTCGAACTGCGAGTTTACAAAGCGGTGCAAATCCCCTACGAACGTCCGGGAAGTGAACCTTATTATCGCTTGGTTCATCAACTCGAAGCTAATGGGCCTGCCGAATCCTTTGTACTGGCTTCACTGATTAGTAATCGCACCAACCAACAAGGGTCAAATAAACCCCTTCCTCTAACCCGGATTCGTCAATTTAGCGGTAAAGCACCCAGCTTTGGGGTTTGGTTTAGTATGGGTGGTGAACGGGTGATCGGACAAAAGAACGTGCCTTATGGACAGGTGATTCATTACAATCCGACTTATTATTATCTCAGTACCATGTTGGAGTGGAAAAGTTCAGCCGGACAGCAACCGATTTGGGAACAAGTCACCGGAAATAGTGAACCGGAGTTGCTGATTGAGGAAACCATTGGACTTGAACCCCAATTTAATATTTATCAAGTTAAACCTCGTCGGTTTGTTCCGAATCCGATTCAGCTTGCGGATATTTCTTTAGATGAACAAGTGATTGATAATTATGACTATCGTAAGGCGTTAAGACTGGCTCGTAGTGGCCTATGGTCTCCCGCTTTAGAGTTAATGAAGCCACTCAAAGAAAATGTTGGAAAAGATGATTCTTATCCTGCAAAATGGCCGGCAGTCGCTCAAGCTCAATTAGATTTGATTCAATTTCATGCTAATATTACAGATGCTCAAGCAGGTGCATCCTGGGCGAGTCCGACGCAAAAAGTCCTTGCAGGTTTAATTGATGGTCGTTGGACAGAAGCGTTGGATGTGGTTCAAAATGAACGGGTCAACTCTGAGCAAATTAATACACTTTTACAGGCTGATGGCGGACGCTTAAAAACTCGCATTCAAGCGGCTTTAGTTGAAAGCCCAGAAGAACCCGATTTGCAAGCCTGGGGTGCCTTAATTGTAGCAGCTCAAGAGGGACGAAATCAAGCGATCGCTTGGTTGGATGAACAGTCTCTCGCCACCAGCGAAAATAAGATTCGGATTCAAAAATTGTTAGATTAAAGAACAGTCACCCATTTTAGGGGTAATTCATGAATTACCCCTTGGGTGAAAAATTGTTTTAGATTCTTGATTGACAAATGGCTGAACAATGCGAAATAGAAGGGCTGAAGTCAATTCGCCAACGAATCGCTTTTTATCTTGATGATCTAGAAACATCGATTGGTCGATTGTTCAGTTTCAGCATCACGGGTTTAATTTTACTGTCTTCGGTCATTTTTGTTATTCAAACTTACCCGATTTCTACAGAATTTCGGTATATTTTAGAGCAAATAGACCGGGTAATTGTGATTATTTTTGCAGTTGAATATATCGTGAGATTTTGGGTGGCAGAACAGAAATATCAGTTCTTTTTTAATCCCTTTTCTCTGATTGATTTAGTTTCTATTTTACCTTATTTATTGGGGATTTTTAATGTTAGTTTTCTGAGAATTCTGCGCTGGTTGAGAATTTTGCGGCTGATTCGATTTATTGATGTCAAAATTTATATTTTTCGTTTACAAACGGAAGATGGAATTATTTTTGCGCGAATTATCTTCACCCTATTAACAATTATTTTTGTCTTTTCGGGTTTGATTTATCAAGTTGAAAAACCCGTGAACCCCGAAATATTTGGAACCTTTCTAGATGCGGTTTATTTTTCAGTGGTCACGATGACAACAGTCGGATATGGGGATGTGGTTCCCCTGTCAGAACCCGGTCGATTTTTAACTATTTTAATGATTTTAACGGGAATTGCATTAATTCCTTGGCAAGTCGGAGATTTAATCAAACAATTGGTGAAAACCGTTAACAAAGTCGAAACCATTTGTCCGGGTTGTGGTTGGTCAAGTCATGATCCCGATGCCATTTATTGTAAACGATGCGGTACTCGACTGAATCCTAATCCTGGATTTGATGATAGCGCAAACTCCAACGGTAAAGTGTAGCCAAAAGAGTGATATTGGTCAAAAAATCAATCGGGGAACAGACAAAAAGCCAATTTCTTGACATGATAAAAGAACTATCACCGGGTTCTAGATCAAACATGATTGCTCATGCTTCCAACATAGAAACATCGAATTCAGAACGGTTACTGCGATCGCTGCGATTACTTTCAGTATATAGTAGCCTGATTGTTTTAATCACAGGATGTATCGTACTCGTTAGCTGGGTAGTAGACATCGAAATCCCCCAAATGTTACCCGAACAAATCTCTATGAAGCCCAGAACTGCCCTGGGTTTTATTGTCAGTGGTACAATCTTGGGGTTGTGGCATCGCCGATATACCACTCAACATCCTCAATTTCAGCGAAAATTAACGTTTTTAATCAATACAGGTTCATTTTTAGTGATTGTCCTGGGTTTACTGACGCTGATTGAGTATTATTTTCAAATGAATTTAGAGATCGACCAACTGCTATTTTCCTACAGTCTAGATGGAGTCAATGCCGAAGTCAAAAGAAAAATTGCACCAAATATCGCAATCAACTTTATTTTATCTGGATCAGCTTTAATCTTACTTGCTCGTAACAGTTTGCGTTTGGCTCAACTGTTGAGTTTGTTCACCTTTTTTGTCGGACTGCTTGCCTTTATAGGTCATCTCTACACTGTTACACCCTTTTACAGTGCAGGTTCGCTTACAGGCATGGCAATGAATACCGCTATTTGCTTCATGCTACTGTCTCTGGGTATTTTGTTCGCCTCTGCGGATCAAGCCTGGATGCGGGAATTTAGCAGTATCAAAGCAGGGGGTATTATGGCACGGCGTTTAATTCCCCCATTAACCATCTTACCGCTAATTTTAGGCTTATTCATCTTAGTCCTCTACCCCAAATTGAGTTTCACACCCTCATCGGGCTTGGCGGTGAATAGTTTATTGGATGTGGTGGTATTCGTTGTGGTGGTGTGGCAAAATGCAAAAACTCTCAACCGGATGGATTTTGAACGCCAAGACATTCAGCAACGCCTCCAACAAAGTGAACAGCGATTTCGGGCAATTGTTGAAGATCAAACCGAATTGATTTCTCGCTATCAAGCGGATACGACGATTCTGTTTGTTAATGATGCCTATTGTCGCTATTTTGGCTTAAACTCAGAAACATTAATCGGCAATAGCTACAACCCCGTTATTTATGAAGAAGATCGAGAACGTATTTTGCAACAGGTGAACTCGATGAGTTTTGAGAATCCAACGGTCACCATTGAAAATCGAGTCGTTGTGAATGGAGAAGTACGCTGGACTCAATGGAATAATCGGGCTATTTTCAATTCTAAAGGAGAACTGATCGAGTATCAATCGGTAGGTCGAGATATTACTCAACTCAAACAAATAGAAGATCAACTGCGACAACTCAATGAACAACTCGAAGAAAAAGTACAAGAACGCACCGCCGAATTAGCAGCGACCAATGCCATCTTACGACAAGAAATTCACCACCGCCAAGCCGTTCAACGGGAACTGGTGCAACAAAAACGGCTTTTAGAAAGTTTCTTTAAAAGTTCTCCGGTGGGAATGGTCATGTTTAATAAACAATTGCAGTTTATGCAGATCAACGAAGCGATCGCCGAGATGAACGGAGTTTCTATCGAAGCAACTTTAGGTCGTACCGTTGATCAGATTTTACCCGATCTTGCACCCCAACTTAATCCGATTTTGCAGCAAATCCTACAAACAGGTGAACCCGTTTTTAATCTTGAAATTGCCGGAGAAACACCCAAGCATCCCCGTGTAACTTGCTATTGGCAAATTTCCTATTTTCCGCTATTAAGACAAGATCATCAAATTATCGGATTAGGCGGAGTGATTGTCGAAATTAGCGATCGCAAACGAACCGAAATCGCGTTACGAGAAAGTGAAGAACGATTCCGACGAGCCGTCGTTGATGCACCTTTCCCGATTATCCTTCACGCCGAAGATGGCAAAATTATTCAAATTAGTAATTCTGTTACAGAAATCACAGGTTACACAACTGATGAAATCTCCAGCATCGAGGATTGGACAGAGCGAGTTTATGGTCAACGTCAGAATGTTGTTTTAGAAGGAATTAATAGACTCTATCAACTTAATCATCGAGTCGAAGAAGGAGAATATGAGATTAGAACCAAAGACGGAAACAGGCGGATCTGGAACTTTAGCTCGGCTCCACTGGGTCAGCTTTCAGATTATAGACGATTGGTTATCTCAATGGCAGCAGATATCACAGAACGGAAACAGGCTGAAGTTGCATTAGCGACTCGCCTCAGACAACAGGCGATCATCACTCAACTGGGTCAGATGGCGTTGTCGGGATGGAAATTAAACGCACTTTTTGATCAGACGACCGCATTTGTTGCAGAAAGTTTTGCGGTTGAATATTGTAAGGTGTTAGAATTACTGCCAGATGGTCAGACCTTACTGTTGCGTTCGGGAGTCGGTTGGCGGGGCGGCTTAGTCGGTCAAGCAACAGTCGGAACGGATGAAAATTCTCAGGCGGGTTATACGTTGCGAGTCCATGAACCTGTCGTAGTCGAAGATTTGAGAACCGAAACTCGCTTTAACGGCCCAGCTTTGTTGCAGGAACATCATGTGATTAGCGGGATGAGTACCATTATTGCCGGGAGAAATCGCCATCAGCCTTTTGGGATCTTAGGGGTTCATTCGACTGAAAAACGGCAGTTTACCCAAGATGATGTTAACTTTCTGCAAATGATCGCGAACCTTTTAGCAGAAGTCATCGCCCGTAAGCAAAATGAGGAAGAAATTCAGCAACTCAACGCAACCCTAGAACAGCGAGTCAAAGAACGCACTCAACAGTTAGAGGATGCTAACCAGGAAATGGAAGCTTTTTCCTATTCCGTCGCCCATGACTTACGCGCTCCTTTACGAGCTATTCAGGGATTTTCTCAAGTTCTCGTTGAAGACTACGGCAATCAACTTGATGAGTTGGCACAAGAATATATTAACCGTATGAGTGCCTCAGCCGAGCATCTCGATCAACTGATTTTGGATTTACTGTCTTACAGTGGTTTAAACCGCACAGAAATTCAGTTAGAGACAATTAGTTTAACGGCGATTGTCGAACGAGTGGTTAATGAACTCAAGCTGGAGTTAGATACCAAACAAGCCGAAATTTTGATTGAACCCTCTCTACCCGTTGTCAGGGCGCAACGCAGTGTTTTAAAACAGGTGATCATCAATTTAGTTTCTAACGCGATCAAGTTTGTCGAACCGGGTGTTTCACCCAGAATATCTATTTGGGGTGAGGAAGGACTGGTTAATCAGTTTGATACAGAGACTCAATGGGTGCGCCTGTGGATTGAAGATAATGGTATTGGGATCTCGCCCCAGCATCAAGACCGCATTTTCCAAGCGTTTGAGCGACTGCATGGGATCGAAGCCTATCCGGGTACTGGAATCGGATTAGCCATTGTCAAGCGCGGTGTTGAACGGATGGGAGGACGAGTTGGTGTAGAATCGGACTTGGGTCAAGGAAGTCGGTTCTGGATCGAACTCATCGGTGCGGACTTCTAACGGAGTTGGAAAACGCTATTTCTAGACTCGGGATTATGAGATACTTAGAAACGATGAATAAAACTCAACTTGTTCGCCGCTTTCCTCTGGTTTTCTACACAGGTGGGTCTGTCAACTCATTGAGACGATAAACCTCCATTCAGATAGGATTACAGTTCAAGGTTACTATGGGTATTTTATCCAATGATCGATCTCAATAACTACAGCATATTGTTAGTAGAAGATGACGCGAATGACATCTTGTTTGTACAGAGAGCTTTTCGTCAAGCCAATTTAACCAATGCTATCCACATTGTTAAAGATGGGGATCAGGCGATTGATTATCTCATCGGAAATAATCAATATGCTAATCGAGATCTATATCCTATACCTGTTCTCATTTTGCTGGATTTAAAATTGCCTCGTCTTTCAGGATTAGAGGTTTTACAATGGATTAAAAAACATTCGTCTCTGAGGCGCATTCCTGTTGTGGTTTTAACGTCATCTAGAGAGAATATTGATGTGAATCGAGCCTATGATATCGGTGCTAATTCTTATCTAGTGAAACCCGTCAAGTTTGATACTTTGACTCAAATGATCGAAATCATTGATGCTTACTGGATAAAATTAAATCAATATCCTACAGGCTTATCGATTTAACTTTAAAGTATCGGGTAAAATTTATAGAGATATTAATGTACTTATCTTTTGGAATTATGAGCTTGGAGCAATTGCTGCAACGCATTTTGCTAGTAGATGACAGTCCAGATGATCGTCTTCTGGCGATTCGTGAGTTAAATCGGGAATTTCCTGATATCGAGATCCAAGAAGCCGTTAGTTTAGCTGAATTTTACCAGGCTTTAGAAACAGATGATTTTGATTTGGTGATTACAGACTATGAGCTAAACTGGACAACGGGATTGGATATTCTGCGGGCGGTTAAAGTTTATGATCCCGATCTTCCGATTATTATGTTTACCAACTCAGGCACCCAAGAAATAGCCGTAGAAGCGATGAAATCGGGGTTGGATGACTATGTGTTGAAATCTCCGAAACAGTTTATTCGATTGTCTCAAGCGGTTCGTACTGTTTGGGAAAATACCCAAACTCGTCGCCAAGCTGCTCAACTGCAACTCCGCCTACAATTTTTACTCAATGAGTTAAATGTTGGGGTGTTTCGCTCTACATTAGAAGGAGAACTTTTGGAAGTCTCTGAGGGTTTTTTGCATCTGTTGGGGTTAAGTTCTTTTGAAGAGGCTCAGAGTTTTTTTCAGGAACAGCTCCGTTTTCAGAAAATTGAGGGTAGTCAACAAGAACAATGGAAATGGCAAAGGGAATTAATCTGTCCCAATCAGCAGAAAATTTGGGTACAAATTAGTGAAACTTTAGTCATTCAAAATGGAAAAATGGTGATTGATGGGTTAATTGATGACATTACAGAGCAAAAACGAACGGCAGCAGAACTTCTAGAACTCAATCAAACGCTAGAACAACGAGTTAAAGAACGAACGGTTCGTTTAGAGAATATTAATAAAGAATTAGAAACTTTTGCGTTTTCAGTTTCCCATGATTTGCGATCGCCCATTCGTCAAATTGATGGTTTTGTGAATTTACTCAAACAACAACTCACATCCATTAAAACTGATGAAACGGTTCTGCATTACTTGGATATGATTACCAAATTAACAGAACGTTCAGGCCGAATGATCGATGATTTATTGCTATTTTCCCGGACTGGACGGGCAGAAATGCAGTACACAACTGTGAATATGGAACAGTTAGTTCAATCCATTAAACTGCAAATCGAGTTGCGATGTGAACCCCGAAAAATCATCTGGCAAATCGACTCATTGCCTGCGGTAACAGGCGATCGCAATCTATTTCAACAAGTCTGGCAAAATTTGCTGGAAAATGCGGTAAAATATAGCAGTAAAAAAGAACAAACCGAAATCCACGTGGGAAGTATTTCCGGCGAGAAAAAAATCACCTATTTTGTCAAAGATAATGGGATTGGTTTTGAGATGAACTCTGTCAATCGACTGTTTGGTATTTTTCAACGACTGGAAAATGCTCAACAATTTGACGGTTCAGGGATTGGACTGGCTAATGTTCGCCGGATTATTCATCGTCATGGTGGCCAGGTTTGGGCAGAGGGAAATCCAGGGGAAGGAGCAACATTTTACTTTAGTTTACCTCGGGAGCAACCTGAAACTTAAAAAAATATATATAGGGGAAAGATGTCACTCCTTAAGATAGAGAGTTTCATCGAAAGTTTGTAGTATGCTCAGTAGAGTGTTGCCCCTATCTTAACGGGGGGACTGGGGGGCTATAGCACTGCCTCCATAATCTTTGATTTGGGGGTAGGTACATGGACACCCCAGGTAAAAAGCGAGGCATTCGACCTGTCCGCTTTTTACAATCTCCGTATCAATTGTTAAACTTAATGACATAGAGTCAAAACAGCCATGTTGGTATTTGAGGCAAAATTACGAGGAACATCTGAGCAGTACGCCATCTTGGATGAGATGATTAGAACTGCTCTTTTTGTTCGCAATAGTTGCCTGAGGTACTGGATGGAGAACAAAGGGGTCAACAGGTATGACCTGAATAAATACTGCAAGGTACTCAGAGAACAATTTGAATGGTGTAAAAAACTTTCAGCGCAAGCCGGTCAAGCCAGTGCTGAAAGGGCTTGGAGTGCTATCGCCAGGTTCTTTGATAATTGCAAGAAAAAGGTTCCGGGCAAGAAAGGTTTTCCTAAGTTTAAGAAGCATCAAACTCATGGCTCAGTCGAGTACAAAGTTGATGGATGGGTGTTATCGGATGACCGATTAACCATTACATTTAGGGATGGTTTCAAAGCTGGAACTTTTAGAATGTGGGGAACTCGCGATTTACATTTTTACCAAAAAGAACAGATTAAGCGAGTGAGTGTTGTGCGTCGAGCCGATGGATATTATGTTCAGTTTTCCATCGACCAAGAGCGAAATGAACAACATAAGCCCACAAATCGGATGCTAGGCATAGATGTTGGTCTAAACCATTTCTACACCGACTCTGATGGCAACAAAGTAGAAAACCCTCGGTTCTT